>DASUMF010000214.1:0-19423 GCA_036277835.1 Acidimicrobiia bacterium | reverse complement strand
CTCCCCCTATGGCGTGGCGAAGGTCTACGGCCACTGGATCACCGTGAACTACCGCGAGTCGTACGACCTGTACGCCGTGAGCGGGATCCTCTTCAACCACGAGTCGCCGCGTCGCGGCATCGAGTTCGTCACCCGCAAGGTCACCAACGCGGTGGCGCGCATCAAGCTCGGGCTCCAGGATTCCATCTCACTCGGCAACCTCGACTCCGCGCGCGACTACGGGTACGCGGGTGACTACGTCGAGGCCATGTGGCTCATGCTCCAGCAGGACGAGCCCGACGACTACGTGATCGCCACCGGCGAGACGCACAAGATGCGCGAGTTCGTCGACATCGCGTTCCGTCACGCCGGCTACGACGACTGGTCGCCGTTCGTCACGCAGGACCCGCGCTTCCAGCGTCCGGCCGAGGTCGACATGCTCATGGGCGACGCGTCCAAGGCGCGCGACAAGCTCGGCTGGTCACCGCGCGTCAGCTACGAGGGGCTCGTCAAGCTCATGTACGAGCACGATCTCGCGTCGGAAACCCGAGCCCGCCACGAGGCAGCCAGCTAACGTCGCTCCGTGGCCAGCGACACGCCCCTCGTCGGCGTGATCATGGGAAGCGACTCCGATCTCGCCGTGATGCGTGGCGCGATCGACGCGCTCACCGAGTTCGACGTGCCGCACGAGGTGCACGTCGTCTCCGCGCACCGCACACCCGACCGGATGTACGAGTACGCGCGTGGCGCGGCCGCGCGTGGCCTCCGCGTCATCATCGCGGGCGCAGGCGGCGCGGCGCACCTGCCGGGCATGACCGCGTCACTCACGCCGTTGCCCGTGATCGGCGTGCCGGTGCCGCTGCAGCAGCTCGACGGCCTCGACTCGCTGCTGTCGATCGTGCAGATGCCCGACGGCATCCCCGTCGCGACCGTCGGCACCGGCAAGGCGCGCAACGCGGGGCTGCTCGCGGTGCGCATCCTCGGCAGCGCCGACCCGTCGCTGCGCGAGCGCATGGAGGCCTACCAGGCCGAGCTCGCGGCGCTCGTGGCCGACAAGGACGACGGCCTCCAGTCCCAGCTCTGAGCCGCTACCTGCCCTCGAACTCCGCCGCGTGCTTCTCGACGAAGCCGGCGATGCCTGCACGCGCGTCCGTGGTGCGGCTGGCCTGCACGATGCCGTCGGCCTCGCGCGCGAGGTGCGTCTCGAACGTGTCCTCGAGGCTGGTGTGGATGAGCCGCTTGGCGATCCCGTACGCGACCGTCGGGCCCTGTGCGAGCTGCACCGCGAGTGCCTCCGCGTCGGCGTGCACGTCGGCGTCGGGGACGACCTTCGTGATGAGGCCGTAGTCGAGCGCCTCCTGGGCGGAGAGCACACGGTTGGTGAGCGTGAGCTCGAGCGCGCGCTTCAGACCCACGACCCGCGGGAGGAACCAGCTCGACGAGCCGTCAGGCGACAACCCGATCTGCGTGTAGGCCATCACGAACTTCGCCGACTCGCCGGCAACCGCGATGTCGGACATCCCCACGAATCCCATGCCGGCACCGGCCGCGCTCCCCTGCACCGCGCACACGATCGGCGCGTCGTTGCGCACGAGGATCGAGATCGCGTTGTGGAGGGCCGGGATGATTCCGCGGATGTTCTCGGTGAGCGCGTCACCCGCCTCGTGGAACCCGCGCACGTCGCCACCACCGCAGAACCGGGGACCGGCCCCCGTGAGCAGCACCGCACGCACCGCGGGGTCCTGCTCGATCGACGCGGCGGCGGCGAGGAGCCCCGTCGCGAGCTCGGCGTTGATCGAGTTCGCATCGTCGGGACGGTTCAACGTGAGGTGCGCGACGCCGTCGCGCACCTCCAGCAACACCGCATCGTTCGCCATGTCGAGGGACACTACGACAGGCGCTCCCCGAGGCGGGACAGGACTCGGGCCCGGCCTGCTGGCCGGGCCCGGATCTGACAGCTCCGTGGATCTCACCGTCGGGCGGGGGGCTGTCCGCCGTCGGGTGTGGTGTTCCGTCGTTGGGGAGGCTCCGGTGCGGTCGGGGCCTCCCGAACTGCACTCACCGTACGCCCCGCCCTTGTAGGCGCCGCCCAGCGCGGCGTAAAGCTTCGGTAAAGGTCTCAGGCCTCGATCGCGTCGAGCACGTCCTTGCCTGCCGCCCGGCGGGCCGGCCACATCCCGGCGAGGAGCCCGGCGAGACCGGCCAGGATCACGAAGACCACGAGCTGGGTGATCGGCAGCGTGAACTTCACGCCCTCGTTGCCGATCGCGCTCACGAGCGCGGCGCCGAAGACCAACCCGATGACGAGGCCGAGCAACGACCCGAAGATCGAGATGATCACCGCTTCATCGCGCACCATGCGCTTCACCTGCTTGCGCGTCATCCCGACCGCGCGGAGGAGTCCGATCTCGCGGGTGCGCTCGTAGATCGACAGGGCAAGGGTGTTCACGATCCCGATGAGGGCGATGATCACGGCGAGCAGCAGCATCACGTAGAGCAGGTTGAGGATGGTGTTGAACATCGCCAGGCGCGATTCCTTGAACTCGGCCTGGTCCTCGACCTTCACGTTGGGAAAGCTCTTCAGGATCCCGTTGATGGCGTGGCGCGCCTCGGCCGTCGACCCACCTTCGCCCACCTTCACACCGACCAACGTGTCGACCTGGTCGACGAAGTCCTGCTCGTAGTCGGCGAGCGAGAGCATGTAGTTCACGCCGATGGTTCGCTTCTCGTCGAAGATGCCCTGCACCTTCACCTGGCGCGCGCCGGTGCGCTCGAACTCCATGGTGATCTCGTCGCCCACGTTCACGCCGAGATCCTTGGCCGAGTCCCTGTAGACGAGCACGCCGCCGTCGGCGAACGCGTCGAGATCGGCACCGGGACGCAGGTCGATGCGGAGCGCGTCCTCCACGTCGGCCGGCACGCCGTTGAGCTGCTCCTGCTTGCCACTCGCCAGCTTGAAGAAGCCGTCGCGAAACTCCACCACCGACGCGTCGGGGACCTCACTGCGGATCTCCGTCGCGACATCCGGGGTGAACCCACCACCGAAGAAGGTCTTCGGCGTGACGATGAAGTCGGAACGGACGGAGTCGTCGATGATGCTGCTGAACGACGCCTTGGCGGAGGCGCCGATGATCGCCACCAGGGTGATGAGCGCGAGCCCGATCATCAGCGCGGCGGCGGTGGTGGCGGTGCGGCGCGGGTTGCGCATCGCGTTCTCGCGTGCGAGCACCCCCGACATGCCGCGGAACCGCGCCGGGAGCCAGCCCAGCACCTGCGACACCGGGCGGGCGACGAGCGGGCTCACCATCGCGACGCCGATGAACACCAGCGCGGCGGCGAGGCCGACGATGCCGGCGGCGCCACCCGGGAAGGAGTCGGAACCGATCCCCGCGAAGAGGCCCAGGCCGAGGAGCAGGAGGCCGATCGCCAGCAGCAGGCCCCCGATGCGGTAGCGCCGGTTCCCGCCGCCCAGCACGACCGGCGTGTCGCGCATCGCGGCGACCGGCGCGACCTTCGCGGCGCGTCGGGCCGGCGCGATCGCGGACACGTACGTGACCACCGTGCCCACCACGAGGGCGAGGATGATCGTGCGGGGCAGGATGACGGGCGCCTGCGACGGCAGCTCGAACCCGAACGCGGAGAGCAGCGCCTGCAACCCGATCGCGACGAACACGCCGAGCGCCAGGCCGATGACCGACGACAGGAGACCGACGAGCAGTGCCTCGGCGCTGACCGAGCGCGTCACCTGCTTGCCGCTCGCGCCGAGCGCGCGGAGGAGCGCGAGCTCGCGTGAGCGCTGCGCCACGATGATCGAGAAGGTGTTGTAGATGATGAACGCGCCGACGAACAGCGAGATGAACGCGAACACCAGCAGGAACGTGTTGAAGAAGCTCAACCCCTGCTTGATGTTGTCGGCCGTCTCGTCGGCGACCTGCTGGCCCGTCTTCACCTCGAAGCCTTGGAGCTCACCGTCGGCGCGCAGCGCGGTCTTGATGTTGGCCACGAGCTGCTCGGGTGACACGCCGTCCACGGCCTTCGCATCGATCTCGTCGAACTCGCCGACGCGGTTCATGACGGTCTGGGCCGTCGCGGTCTCGAAGCCGGAGAGCGTCGCGCCGGCCAGGCCCTCTTCGCCGTACTTGAAGATCCCCGACAACGTGTAGGTGCCCGGCGGGGTGGTGAGGAAGATCATCGGGACCTGGTCGCCGACCTTGTAGCCCGCGGCCTTCGCCGTCTTCTCGTCGATCGCGACCTCGTCGGGTGCATCGGGCGCCGAGCCGGACTGGAGGTGGTACAGGCTCGCGAAGGGCTTCGACGGCCAGTTGAAGCCGAGGGGAGGCGCTCCGCCGTTCACGACCTGCTCACCGTCGCGTCCGACGACCGTCGCGATGCCCTGCACCGCGCCTTCCGCGATCTTCACGCCATCGGCCGATTCGACCGACGCGACCAGGGCCTCCGGCACGGGATTGCGCGGCGCCTGGCCGGGTTGGTCGTCGCTCAGCACCTGCTTGGCGCGCACGACCGCGTCGATGTCGGTCGCCTGCTGCGAGAACAGGTTGTCGAACACGCTGCCGAGCGTGTCGGTGAGCACGAAGGTTCCCGACATGAACGCGACCCCGAGCACGACCGAGATCGACGTGAGGACGAGCCGCAGCTTCTTCGCGAACAGACCCTTGATCGTGACGCGCCACATGGTGCGAAAACCTCTCCTGCGTCGCCGAGGCGACTATTCGCCGAAGCTCTTCATCCGGTCGAGCACGCGGTCGGCCGACGGTTCGAGCATCTCGTCGACGATCGTGCCGTCGGCGAGGAACACCACACGATCGGCGACGCTCGCGGCGATCGGGTCGTGGGTGACCATCACGGTGGTCTGGCCGAGGTCGTCGACCGCGGTGCGCATGAACTGCAGGATGTCGGAGCCCGAACGGGAGTCGAGGTTGCCGGTGGGCTCGTCGGCGAAGACGATCTCGGGCCGGCTCAGCAACGCTCGTGCAACCGCGACGCGCTGCTGCTGGCCACCCGAGAGCTCGGCCGGACGGTGCTTGAGCCGGTCGGTGAGACGCACGGTGGCGACGACGGTGTCGAGCCACGCCTGGTCGGGCTTCGTGCCCGCCAGCGACATGGGCAGGGTGATGTTCTCCAGCGCGTTGAGCGTGGGCACCAGGTTGTACGACTGGAAGACGAAGCCGATCTTGTCGCGACGGATCAGGGTGAGCTGCTTGTCGTTGCAGGCGGTGAGATCCTCGTCGCCGAGGTAGATCTTCCCCGACGTGAGCGCGTCGAGCCCGGCGAGGCAGTGCAGCAGCGTCGACTTCCCGGAGCCCGACGGGCCCATGATGGCGGTCATGCGGGCGGTCTCGAAGTCGACCGACACGTTGTCGAGCGCGCGGACCTCGGCCTCGCCTTCGCCGTAGATCTTGCTGGCCTCGACGGCCCGGGCCGCGACGCGGGTGGTCTCGGGAGTGATGGTGTCGGTCAACGGGGGGGCTCCTGGAGAGGGGGCAGGACCGGTTGACGGGTCAGGCTATGGCATCGATCTCGTCGGCAGCGTCGGCCGGTGGAGGTGTGCCCGGGCGCCGTTGCGGTGGTGAGTGGCCGCGCAGCCAGACGAACCAGGTGATCGAGGCGATGCACAGCACCAACGCCACCCAGGCGTTGACCCGCAACGGCCCGATCTTGTGCGCGGTGTCGATGCGCATGTTCTCGAAGAAGAAGCGGGCGAACGTGTAGAGCGCGACGTAGAGCGCGAACGTCTGGCCCTGCTTGAGATGCGCATTCCGCTCCGCGAGCACGAGGATCCCCGCGATCGCCAGGCACGTGAGCGACTCGTACAGGAACGTCGGGTGGAAGGTCGCGTACTGCGCGTACCCGAGCGGGCGGTGCGCGATCGAGATCTCGAGCCCCCACGGCAGGTCGGTCGGCTTCCCGAAGAGCTCCTGGTTGAAGTAGTTGCCCCACCGGCCGATGGCCTGCGCGAGCACGGCGCCGACGGCCATGCAGTCCATCACCACCAGCGTCGGCATGTGACGCCGCTTGGTGATGACCACGACCGCGATCGCACCGGCGGCGACGCCGCCCCAGATCGAGAGCCCACCGCGCCAGATCTGGAACGCGCGCCACGGGTCGTCGTCGAAGAGCTGGTAGTCGGTGATCACGTGGTAGAGGCGGGCGCCGATCACGCCCCACACGACGACCCAGAACACGATGTCGTAGAGCGCGCCCGCCGGGTAGCCCCGGCTGCGCCACCGGCGCTCGGCCACGTAGCAGGCCACGAGCACGCCGATGGCGAGGAGGATCCCGTACATGTGGAACGGCCCGACGTTGGGGCTCGACGGGCTCGGGATCGACGCGACGGGCATCGCCCCGCATCGTAGGAGCCGCCCTTCGCCGCCGGGCCTTCAGGTTCGCGGGCGCTTCATGTCGTCGCCGGCCTTCAAGTTCTCGCGGCCGAAATGCCGATGGGCAGGGAGTGACACGTGTGCGGCGTGCAGCGCGATGGATCGGCCTGGGCGCGGTCGCAGTCGTGATGCTCGCGGCCTGCGATCCTCCGCCGCCCGAACCCGAGCCTCCCGCTCCCGCCGCGCCCGCGCCCGCGCCTGGCCCGGGCGACGCGACCTGGGCCCAGAACGGCCCGCTCGGGACCTGCCACGTGTTCCCGGCCGACAACGCGTGGAACCGCGACGTGTCGACGCTGCCGGTGAGCGCCAACTCCACGAACTACGTGAACACGGTGCTCGCCAGCAGCTCGAACAAGAACCTGCACGCCGACTTCGGTGGCGGCGGTGAGTACGGCATCCCCTACATCACGGTGTCGGGCGCGCAGCCGCTGACCCCGATCACGTTCGTCGACTACGGCGACGAGAGCGACCCGGGGCCGTATCCGATCCCGCTCGACGCGCCGATCGAGGGCGGCAGCGACAGCCACGTGCTGGCGGTCGACCGCGACCACTGCATGCTCTACGAGCTGTTCGCCGCGTCACCGGGCGACGGTGCCTGGAACGCGAGCTCGGGCGCGGTCTTCGACCTGACGTCGAACGCGCTGCGACCCGACGGCTGGACGTCGGCCGACGCGGCCGGGCTGCCGATCTTCGCCGGCCTCGTCCGCTACGACGAGGTCGCGAGCGGGCACATCGACCACGCGCTGCGCTTCACGGTGGCGCAGACCCAACGCGGGTACGTCGACCCGGCCACGCACTTCGCGTCGTCGAGCACCGACCCGAACCGCCCGCCGATGGGGCTGCGCTTCCGGCTGAAGGCGAGCTTCGACACGTCGCAGTTCGCGGGCCAGTCGCGCGTGATCCTCGAGGCGTTGAAGAAGTACGGGATGATCGTCGCCGACAACGGCAGCAACTGGTTCATCACCGGCGCCCAGGACGCCCGCTGGAACGACGACGACCTCAACCAGCTCAAGACCGTGCCGGGCGCCGCGTTCGAAGTGGTCGACACCGGCCCGATCCACCACTGACGCCCGTAGGCTCGGGAGCGTGTTCAGCACGCGACCGACGCCCGAGCTCCCCGGACCGGGACAGGAGTCGGCGTGGGACTACCCGCGACCGCCCGCCCTGGAGCCGGTCACCGCGCGCCTCACCGTGGTGCTCGGCGGCGTGACCATCGCCGACACGACTCGTGGGTACCGCGTGCTCGAGACGAGCCACCCACCCAACTACTACTTCCCGCCCGACGACGTCGTGGACGGCGCGCTGGAGCCCGCCAAGGGCGCGTCGTTCTGCGAGTGGAAGGGCCGCGCGCACTACTTCACGGTGCGCGGCGGCGGCGCGGTCGTGCACGAGGCCGCGTGGGGCTACGACGAGCCGAGCCCCGCGTTCGAGCCGATCCGCGGGTACGTCGCGTTCTACGCCAGCCGCGTCGACCAGTGCACCGTCGACGGCGAGGTGGTCACGCCCCAACCCGGCGGCTTCTACGGCGGCTGGATCACGAGCACCGTCGTCGGCCCCTTCAAGGGCGGCCCCGGCTCCCGCGGCTGGTGACCCCAACACCACGAAATTGCGTCACTGGATGCCGGTATGCGGCGCCGAGCGACGCAATTTCGTGGGGATGCGGGCCATCGCTACTTGACGAGGCGGGACATGCGGCGGTCGGCGAGGACCTTGCCGCCGGTCTGGCACGTCGGGCAGTAGGTGACCTCGTGGCTCTCGTAGCTCACGCGGCGCATCCCGTCGCCGCAGCGCGGGCACGGCGTGCCGTAGCGCGCGTGCACCTCGAAGTGCTCGCCCAGCTTCGGTTGCGACAGGCCGCCCGTGCGCTTGCGCTCGAGGTCGAGTCCGCCGGCGAGCACGCCGCGCACCGCCTCGAGCAACGCGGCTCGCTGCTCGTCGGTCAGCGACGTGAGCGACGCGTACGGCGACAGCTGCGCGCGCCACAACGCGTCGTCGGCGTAGCCGCGACCGACGCCCGACACCGTGCGCTGGTCGCGCAGGATCGTGTGGACGCGCCGCTTGTCGGTGCCGTGCAGCACGAACTCGGCGAACTCGTCGGACTCGGGCTCGGGGCCGAGCCGTTCGAGCGGCCCGTCGTCGCCGGGTGCGAGCACCCACCATGCGGCCTTGCGTTCATGGCCGTACTCGCGGACGAGGAACGCGACCTCCTCGCCGTCGGGATCGCGGAACCGCAGTCGGGCGACCGAACCCTTCGCGCGCGTCTTCTTCGCCGGGCGTTCCACGTCGAGGCGCCCCGCCTGCGAGAGGTGCACGAGCACGTGCGGCGCGTCGGTGCCGAAGTCGAGCACCAGGTACTTCGCTCGACGGCCGACTCCACGAACCTCGAGCCCGATCAGCTCGTCGGGGCTCGGCACCACCGTCTTCAGCGAAGAGAACCCGAGCGGTTCAGCAGCCTCGAGCACCGCGCCGCGGAGCTCGGCGTCGAGGCGCTCGGCCAGCGCCTGCATCTGCGGCAGCTCGGGCATCGCTCGGCTCCGACTACTCCGCCCGCCGCCACGGCCGGGTGCGCATCCGGCGTTGGCGCTGGTCGGCCAGCTTGCGGCGGACGTCGTCGCGCCGCTGCTGCATGTCGCGGTAGGTGAGCGACTCGACGTCGGCGTCGACCATGAACGCAGCCTTGATCGCGTCGGGATCGGGCGTGGCGAACGCGGCGTCGACACCGACCTCGCGCATGATCTGGTCGCCGTGCGTCTGCGCGAAGTACATGTAGATCGCCATCATCTGCTGCAACATGTCGAGGTCGGGCGCGAGCACCGCGGTCGCGCTGTTGAGGAACATCATGTTGCGCACGAAGAGCATGAGCTCCTTCGGTGCGCGCGCGCCGTACCCGAGCAGCTTCTTCGTGATCTCGCGCATCTCGGCCACCAGCTGGTCGGCCGACATGTTCGCGGGGTCCTTCACCGGACCCTCGAGATCGAGGTCGACCATCACGGCGTCGATGTCGATGTCTGGTGGGAACGCGCCGAGGTCGCGCAGCGCGACGAGCTGCCCGCGCTGGTCGCCCGTGGTGCCGAGCACGAGGAGGCGGAGGAACGCGAGCCGTTGCTTCTCGTCGAGGCGTCCGGTGATGCCGAAGTCGAACAGCGCGGTGCGACCGTCGGGCTGCACCACGAGGTTGCCGCCGTGCAGGTCGCCGTGGAACACCCCGTAGATCAGCGCACCTTCGAGCGACGCGATGAGGCCCGCCTGCAGGAGCGCGTGGGTGTCGATGCCCGCAGCCTGCATCGACTCCACGTCTTCGAACGCGAAGCCGCGCAGCCGTTCCATCACGAGCACACGGCGCGTGACCATCGTGGGGTGTGGGCGCGGCACCAGGATGCCCCGCTGCTCGGTGCGGGCGAGCACGTTCGCGATGTCGAGCATGTTCTGGGCCTCGAGGCGGAAGTCGAGCTCCTCGATCACGGTCTCGGCGAACAGCTCGACCAGCGCCGGCGGGTTCGCGAGCGCGGTGACCGGGATGCGCCCGACCAGCTGCGGCGCGAGCCACGACAGCGCGGCGATGTCGTCGTGGAAGAGCTGCGCCACTTGGGGGCGCTGCACCTTCACCACGACCTCTTCGCCCGTGCGGAGGCGGGCCGCGTGGACCTGGGCGATCGACGCCGCCGCGATCGGCTCCTCGTCGAACTCGGCGAACAGCGATTCGATCGAGCCACCGAGGTCGACCTCGATCACCGCCCGCACGTCGTCGAACGGGTCGGGCGCGACGCGGTCGCGCAGGAGCTTGAACTCGCTGACCAGCTCGTCGGGGAAGAGACCCTCGCCGCCGGAGATGATCTGGCCGAGCTTCACGTAGCTCGAGCCGAGCCGCTCGAACGCCGTGCGGAGGCGGCGCGAGATCCCGGCTCGGGAGCTGGGGCGCCGGTACTCGAAGAGGAGCCAGCCGAGCACTGCGCCACCGATGGCGACGACGGTGCGGACCAGCCGCACGACGGGGCGCAGCGACACCCGCGGCGAGAGCATGCGCGGCACTTCCTGACGGGTGCCGCGGCGGAGCCGGTCGATCTCCCACTGCCACGGGATGGCGTCGGGGTCGAGCACCCAGGGTCCGTGGTCGCTGAACGCGCCGAACGCGAGATCCGACGGCGCGTCAGGCACGGGGTGCACTGCGGATTCGGACGCCATGGCCCTTCCAAGCTACCGGCGCAGAAATACAGCCCCGAAGCGAGGAACGAGCGGAGGGGCGCGGGAGCGAACGGCTCGCGCGACCGGATCACCACGGATGCACCAGTGAGCGAGCGAATTGAAGAAGGGCCCGGCCGCGAGCGCGGCCGGGCCCTTCGTTCGAGAGCTGCGTGCTCAGCAGCCGCCGCCCCACGGGCCGGAGCCGGCCTGCGAGTAGAGGTACGCGGCGATCGCGTCCTGGTCGGCAGGCGACACGGTCGCGGGGTCGAGCCCCACGAGGTCACCTCGTCCGGCCGCTGCGGCCGAGCTGTTCCAGGTGCTCTGGAGGAACTGGTACGCACCGCGGTACGTGCCGTTCGGGGACACGGCCTGGTAGCCACCGGCCGAGTCGCTCTCGTGGGCACGGATGCAGGCGAGCGATCCGCCCGCACCGCCACCGCCACCGGACCGGTACACCGGCGCGGGCCTCGCCGCCGAAGCGGCTGCTTCGGCCGTGGCGTCCACCCAAGCTGCCACCGACGCTTCGGCGGTGGCTTCCACCCATCCCGCCGCGGCAGCGGCGGCGAGAGAGTCGGTGTACGCGAGCTGCGCGAGCGCGACCTGCACACCGGCCTTGTATTGCAGTGCTGCTCGGAGGTGACCCGGCGTGAGAGAACCGAGGACTCCGTCGAGTCGGTTGGAAGCGGCGACAGGCCGCTCCGCATGCGGATGGTCGAGTTTCGCATCACTCGAGTGCTCGGTGTCGGGGGTCGACGCGAACGCGACGCTCGCGGCCACCACGACGACACAGAGCGGTGCTGCGAGGAGCAGCAGCCGTCTGCGGATCATGGGATGTCCTTTCCGCTCCTGGGCGCGCGCGCCGAGGAGGTTGGGGTTTGGTGGTGAACGTGAGGTGCTGGCTGCCCGGACGAATTCCACGGGTGCAACTCCTCACCGAGAACGGTAGGCGGGCACCTCGTGGAGCGCCCAACCGGGGCACGCGAGATGAGTAGATATCACACGGTTTCGACCAGTGAACGCTGCCGTCACCCACTTGTCACGCCGTGCACGGTTCGCTCAGGCCTGACCCTGGCGCGATGGGCACGGAACCGGGCTGGGCACTCCACTACCGTCGGCGCGTGGACGGGGCCGATGCTGCCGTGATCGGGGCGGGGCCCAACGGCCTCGTCGCCGCCAACCTCCTGGCCGACGCCGGGTGGCGCGTGGCCGTCCTCGAGGCGCAACCCGATCCCGGCGGCGCGGTTCGCAGCGCCGAGCTCACGCACCCTGGCTTCGTGCACGACGTGTTCAGTGCCTTCTATCCCCTCGGGGTCGCGTCGCCCGTCATGCAGGCACTCGACCTCGAGTCGTACGGGCTGCGCTGGCGCCGTGCGCCGCTCGTCCTCGCCCATCCCACCGCCGACGAGCGCTGCGCAGTGCTCTCCACCACCGTCGGCGAGACCGCGGACTCACTCGACGAGTACGCCGCGGGCGACGGCGACGCGTGGCGCGCCGTCTACGCGGAGTACGAGCGGATCGCCGACCCGTTGCTCGGCGCCATGACGTCACCGATGCCGCCGGTGCGCGCCGCGACCCGCCTGGCGCTCACGCTGGGGCCGACCGGCCTCCTCGACTTCGCGCGCACGTCGGTCCTCTCGCTGCGACGCCTCGCGCACGAGCGGTTCGGCGGCGAGGGCGCCGCGCTCCTCCTGGCCGGCAACGCGCTCCACAGCGACCTCGGCATCGACAGCGCGCCGAGCGGGTTCCTCGGCTGGGTGCTCACGTGCCTGGGCCAACAGCACGGGTTCCCGGTCCCCGAGGGAGGGGCCGGACGGCTCACCGACGCGCTGGTCCGTCGACTCGAGGCGCGGGGTGGCACCGTCACCTGCAACGCGCCAGTGGTCGACGTCGTGGTGCGGAACCGGCGCGCCGTCGCGGTGACGACCGCCGACGGCACCACCGTCGATGCGCCGCGCGGCGTCGTCGCCGACATCGGCGCGCCCGCGCTCTACCGGCACCTCGTGGGCGAGGAGCACCTCAGCTCGTCGTTCCTGCGCGCGCTCGACCGCTTCCAGTACGACCACGGCACGTTCAAGATCGACTGGGCGCTGTCGGGGCCCATCCCCTGGCGCGCCGATGCGGCACGACGGGCCGGCACCGTCCACGTGTGCACCTCGATCGACGACACGACGCGATACGGAGCGCAGCTCGCCGACGACCACATCCCCGCCCGACCCTTCGTGCTCGTCGGCCAGATGAACAAGGCCGACCCGACGCGTTCTCCCGCGGGCACGGAGACCGTGTGGGCCTACACCCACGTACCCCGCGAGCCGCGTGGCGACGCCGGCGCCGGCCCGGGCGACCGGGCGCTCACCGGAAGATGGGACGCCGCCGAGACCGACGCGTTCGCAGCACGCATCGAGGCCCTGATCGAGGCCGAGGCACCCGGGTTCGGGTCCCTCGTCACCGCGCGCCACCTCCTCCCGCCACCCGCGCTCGAAGAGCGCGACGCCAACCTCGTGGGCGGCGCGCTCGGCGGGGGGACCATGGCGTTCTCGCAGCAGCTCGTGTTTCGTCCCGTGCCCGGGCTGGGCCGTGCCGAGACCCCGATCCGGGGACTCTTCCTCGCCTCGGCGTCGGCGCACCCGGGCGGCGGTGTGCACGGTGCGTGCGGCGCCAACGCGGCGCGCGCTGCGATCGCGGCCGACCGGCTCAGGTCGATCGTCGGTCGGGCTCGACGTCGGGGCTGAGCTCGCGCAACGCCCGTCGCGCCGCCGTGAGCTGCGCGAGGCCGAACACCCCGCTCGTCGTGATCTCCTCGACCACGTGCTCGTAGCGCGCCACCTCGGCGGGGCGGGCCGCGAGCCACGCGTCGATCTCCGCGGCCCCGGTGCCGTCGCCCGTCGCGATCACCGACTCGGTGAGCGCTCGGTGGCAGTCGGCGAGGTCGTCGCGCAACGCGGCGCGCGCCTCGGTCTGCCAACGGTCGCCGCGCGGCAGCGCGGCGATCCGATCGCGCAGCAGATCCAGCTCGAGCCGCGCCGCGAGCGCGAAGTGGACGCGTGCGACGCGCTCGATCGGTGCTCCGGTCACGCGCGCGATGTCGGCGATCGTGAGCGCGCCGAGCGCCGAATCCGTCGACGCCACGAGCTGTGCCAAGGCACGCGGCACTCCGTCGGCGACCAGCGCCTCGGTGGCGTCGTCGAGTGCCGTGAGCGCGGCGGGATCGAGGTGCTCGCGCAGGCCGGCCAGAACGGCTGCGACCGGGGTGTGGAACGCCTCGATGGTCGGGCCGATCGGGAGCGCGTCGTCGTGGCGCACGAACCAGCGCGCCGCGCGTTCGACCAGCCGGCGCAGTGCGAGGAACATCCGGTTCTGCGTTGCGACCGTCACCTGGAAGTCGAGCTCATCGATCGCGGCCCACGCGGAGGACACGTCGTACACGTCGCGCGCGATGACGTGCGCGCGCGTGAGCATGGGGAGCGCGACGCCCAGCTCGTCGGCGAGGCGCGACAGGAAGCTGATGCCGGCGCGGTTCACGACCGCGTTCGCCACGACGGTGGCCACGATCTCGCGTCGGAGCGGGTGGGCGCGGGCGATGTCGGCGAACCGGTCGCGCAACGGTGCGGGGAAGTAGGCGAGCAGGTCGCGCTCGAGCGCCGGGTCGTCGGGCACGTCGGAGGCGACCAGCTGATGCTGCAGGTTGATCTTCGTGAACGCGAGGAGCACGGCGAGCTCGGGCGCGGTGAGCCCGCGGCCCATCGCAGCCCGCTCCTGGAGACCCTTCACGTCGGGCAGGCCTTCGAGCGCGCGGTCGAGCAGGCCGGCCTGCTCGAGCCGTTCCATCTGGCGGCCATGGACTCCGAGGAGGTCGACGGCCTCGACCGCCGCGATCTCCAGCGCGTTCGCCTGCGCCACGTTGTCGGCCAACACGAGCGCGGCGACCTCGTCGGTCATCTCGTCGAGCAACGGATCCCGGTCGGCTGCGTCCAGCGCCCCGCCTCGGATGGCCGCGCCGAGCAGGATCTTGATGTTCACTTCGTGGTCGGAGCAGTCGACACCGGCGGAGTTGTCGATCGCGTCGGTGTAGATCCGGCCCCCGCCGAGCGCGAACTCGATCCGGGCCGCTTGCGTGAAGCCGAGGTTGCCCCCTTCCGCCACCACGCGGGCGCGCAGCGCGCTCGCGTCGATGCGCACCGCGTCGTTGGCGCGGTCGCCCACCGCGACGTTCGATTCGGTCGTCGCCTTCACGAAGGTGCCGATGCCCCCGTTCCAGAACAGGTCGACGGGGGCGCGCAGGACGGCGACGACGAGGTCGTCGGGAGTCAGCGTCGGCGCGTCGGAGTCGATGCCGAGCGCGGCGCGCGCCTCGGGCGACACGGTGATCGACTTCGCGTCGCGCGCGAACACACCGCCGCCGGCCGAGATGAGCGACGCGTCGTAGTCGGCCCACGACGAGCGCGGCAGCGCGAACAGCCGCTGCCGCTCTTCGAAGGAACGGGCCGGATCCGGTGTGGGGTCGACGAACACGTGTCGATGGTCGAACGCGGCAACGAGCTTCAGGTGCGGCGATCGGAGCATGCCGTTGCCGAACACGTCGCCCGACATGTCGCCGATGCCGACGGCCGTGAGCTCGGCCGTGTCGGCGTCCACGCCCAGCGCGCGGAAGTGCGACTGCACCGAGACCCACGCCCCACGTGCGGTGATGCCCATCTCCTTGTGGTCGTAGCCGCGCGAGCCTCCCGACGCGAACGCGTCGTCGAGCCAGTAGTGGTACTCGGCGGCCAGCTCGTTGGCGACGTCGGAGAACGACGCCGTGCCCTTGTCGGCCGCGACCACCAGGTAGGGATCGTCACCGTCGAGGCGCACCGTGCCGGCGTCACCGGCACCGATGGCGGCCGCGAGGGGAACGGCGCGACCGTCGATCAGGTTGTCGGTGAGGTCGAGCAACCCCCGGATGAACGTGCGGTAGCACTCCAGCACCTCGGCGCGCAGGGCCTCGGGGTCGCCGATGGGCGGACGCTTCACCACGAAGCCGCCCTTGGCCCCCACGGGCACGATCACCGAGTTCTTGGCCGTCTGCGCCTTCATCAGGCCGAGGATCTCGGTGCGGAAGTCGTCGCGGCGGTCCGACCATCGGATCCCGCCGCGTGCGATGTCGCCGCCGCGGAGGTGCACGCCCTCGACGCGCGGCGAGTACACCCAGATCTCGTGCGCGGGCCGAGGTCGCGGGAGGAACTCGAGCAACGCGGGGTCGAACTTGATCGCGAGCCGGTCGTCGAGCACGTGATCGTCGAAGAATGCGGTCGTGCGCACGGCCGCGCGTGCCAGCGCGGCGAACGAGCGGAGGATGCGATCGTCGTCGAGGCTCGTCACCGCGTCGATGTCGCGGTCGAGCTGCGCGCTGATCGCGTCGGCATCGGCATCAGCGCCGTGCGCTGCGGGATCGAGGCGCGCGTGGAACAGCGCCACCACGCCGCGGGTGGGGGCGGGGTTCGCGACGAGCGTCGAGGCGAGCGTCGCCTCGGTGAAGCGGACGCCGACCTGGTGGAGGTACTTCGCGAGCGCGCGCAGGATCACCACGTCGCTCGGTTCGAGGCCCGCCGCGACGACCAGGCGGTTGAGCGCGTCGTTCTCGATCGCGCCGCTCCACACGCACAAGAACAGCTCGGCCACCCGTGCCTGGAGCGCGGGCTCGTCGACCGAGGCACCGGACACTGCGTGCACCCCGAACGAGTAGATCCAGCGGGGGTCGTGTGGTCCGTGTGCATCGGCGGCGGGTCGGATCTCGTAGGGCCGCTCGTCGACGACGATCACGTCGAGCTGGTCGAGCACCGGCATCACATCCGACAGCACGAGCGGGTGCCCGGATCGGTAGAGCACGAGGCGCCCGTCGCCCGGGTCGTTCGGCTGGTCGGCCGCGCCGCGCACCAACCGGATCGCGAGGTCGCCGGCCGGATCGAGTGACTCGAGCACCGCGATGTCGGCGACGGCTTCCGCGGCCGGCACGTCGTCCTGGTACGCGGGCGGGAACGCGCTCCCCCAGGCCCGGAACGCGTCGAGTCCTTCCTCCTCGCCCCGGACGGCCTGGAGCGCGTCGCGGAGCTCGTCGGTCCAGACGCGGAGGAGCCCGACGAGCCCGGCCTCGACGGCCGCGGGGTCGGGGCTCGTGCTCGTCGGCGCGCCGTCCGTCGTCATCGGCAGATCGAGCACGAGGTGGAGGCGCGCCGTCATCGAGTCGCCGATCAACACGGAGAAGTCGACCGACGTGGCGTCGAAGGCTTGCAGCAGGGCGTCGACGATGCCGGTGCGCACGCGCGTCGTGTAGCGGTCGCGCGGGAGGTACACCAGGCACGAGACGAAGCGGCGGAACTCGTCGGGGTTCACGAAGAGCCGTAGACCGCGCCGCTCGCCGACCCCGGCCACGCCCTGCGCGAGCGCGTGCAGCGCGTCGATCGGGAGACGGAACAGCAGCTCGCGAGGAAGCGTCTCGAGCACGTTCGTGAGCATGCGTTCGGCGTGCTCACCCGGCACCGCGCCCGCGAGCGCCTCCACGCCCTCGAGCTTGCGGCGCAACACGGGGATGCGCTCGATGCTGTCGGTGTAGACCGTCGACGTGTAGAGCCCGATGAACCGCACCTCGCCCACGGCGCGGCCCGACGCGTCGAACTGCCGGACGCGCACGTCGTCGAGCGGCACCGCCCGGTGCACGGTGGAGCGGTCGGCCGCCTTGGTGAGGGTGAGCACGTACCGCGCCTGCAGAGCGGTGCCGCGCGCCCCCGGGTCGCGTGGTGCCCGCCGGCGAGCGGTGCCGAAGGCGCCCTCCCCGAGGAGCTCGAGGCGCGCCGCGTCGCCGTCACCGGTGATCCGGTACGTGCACGCCGCGACGAACGTGAAGTGATCGTCGACGAGCCATTGGAGGAACGCCGCGGCTTCGAGCACCTCTTCCGTCGGGATGCCGATCGGTGGCGTCGCGAGCAGCTGCGCGCTCAGCTCGCGAGCAAGGTCGCGCATCGGCGCCCAGTCGCCCACGGAGATGCGCACGTCTTCGAGCACGTCCTCGAGCTCGACCTGCAGGTGCGCGAGCACGTGGGGGTCGGTCTCACGGTCGATCTCCGCGCGCGCGACCACGATGCCGTCGCCGTGGTGCTCCGCGATGTCGTGCACCTCGATCGCGCGTCGAGCGAGGTGCGCGGTGAGGCTGTCGCCGACGAACGGCATCTCGTCGGCCACGACGTCGACCATCGTGTGGGTCGACGCGGGCTCGGGAAGGGCGGGCGGCGTGGTGACGCGCACGAACACGGCGCCGGGTCGGCGACCGGGTGCGAGTCGCTCCGCCAGGGCGAGCACGTCGGCGCCGTCGTCCACGTCGGCCACCCTACGGTGTGCCGCGACCACGCTCGCGCGTCGGCCGCACGCCGAGCGGTCCTACATGGAGTGGTGCACGGGCAACGCTCGCTGCTGTGCGTGCAGCCCGACCTCTTCCAGCACAGGGAAGAGCAACGTCGTGTATCGCTCGTAGGCATCGCAGGTGTCCCACACCTCGACCACGACGAAGCCGTCGGGTGTCCGGGCGCAGACGTGCGACCGACGACCGGGCTGGTCGGCCAGCTCGGGCATCAGTTCCATGGCTCGGTCGTACTTCTCGATCGCGTCCCGGAATTCCAGGATCACCGTGATCGACACGTCGCCCCCGCTTCGTCTCGAGATCACCCGGCACCCGTTCGTCGCCGACGACGTCCTTGGATGACTGGCCCGGATGACTGGCTCGGCAGGATCCGCTCGACAGCGCGCCCGACGCGGCATCATCGGCACCCGCATCGTGCGGGACGGCCGCGATCCGTCGTTCCGCCGCCCCACCCGCTCCCAGGAGTCAGCCCGTGGACGTCGACCTCACGCCGATCGAGATGGAGTGCATGCGGTGCGGGCACACGGAGCCGATGCGCTTCTACGGATGCTGCACCTCGTGCCGGGAGCACCTCCAGGCGCGGTTCGCGCGCGAGTCGCGCGACATCGCGGTGGCTGCGTATGAACCGAAGATGAACGTCACGCCCAACGCGGTCGCCCTCACGGCCGACTGAGCGTCAGACGCGCTTGAGGCCCGCCTTGGTCGCCGCGACCAGCTGGCTCTCGACGTCCTGGAAGGTGACAGGCAGGCTGCCGTCGTCGAAGAGGCCCTGCATGCCGAGCAGCACGCTGCCCTTCAGCGTGTTGACCACGCTCTCGCGCTCGTTGTAGATCGAGTTCGAGAGCCCGGTCGTCGGCACGTAGAGGTCGTTGGTCTTCAGCCCGTCGTACGCCGCCTTCCCGCCGATGAACATCACGTGGACGACGAGGTCGCCGGCGGGGAGGTCGGCGGTGGCGCCCACCGCGTACTTGCACTGTGCACTGACCGCGGTCTTGAGGCCCGCCTTGCCCTTGGCGACGGTGGCGCCGCCGAAGGCCTTGGAGATCTCGCTCGTCGTGACGACCTTGCACGGGTCCTTGGTCGCGGCGACGGCGGCGGGGGTGCCGACCAATCCCGACGTGAGGACCACGAGGCCGAGCAACGGAGCGAACAACGGAAGTCGAGTACGTCTGCCCATCACCAAACGGTATCGGCCCGCCCGCGGCCGCGGTTGAATCCTCCGATCGGTATCCTCCGCGCCGTGCCCGACGCCGTTCCGAGCCAACCCGTTCCAAACGCTGTGCTCGACGAGCTGTACGCGTTGCGCCCGGAGGAGTTCGTCACGACACGCGACCGGCTCGCGAAGGAGCTGCGCGCCGACGGCAACGCCACGGCCGCGACAGAGGTGCGCGCGCGGCGACGTCCGAACCTCGTGGCGTGGAGTGTGAACCAGGTGGCTCGCGCACGCCGGGAGCTCCTCGACGCGCTGTTCACCGCC
>DASUMF010000213.1:0-2764 GCA_036277835.1 Acidimicrobiia bacterium | reverse complement strand
GAGGTGATGGAGGGCATGGTCGCCGCGGGCTGGATCGAGACCCGCCCCGGTGACGACGACCCCGACGCGATCGCGCTGATGCACAAGCTCTCGGTGCGGTCCCGGAAGCGCTGGCCCCAGACCGCGTTCCTCGACGCACCCCGCCTCATCCCCACCACGGGCTGAGCGGCTCGACCTGCTTGCCGGTCAGCCCGTGCGGGGGCGACGGCGGCTCAGCACGACCAGCGCGAGGCCGAGGCCGAGCACCACGGTGCCGATCAGTGCGAGGCGGGGCGAGTCGACCCCGGTGAACGCGAGCCGAGCCGGCACGTGCAACTCCTCCGGATCGTCCCCCGCGCTGACGTCGCGGAACGCGATCGGTACCGACGCCGACCCGGCCGCGTTGCGGGTCTGGACCTCGGCGATCGTGAGCCGGCACAACGGGTCGGCATGGCCGCAGTCGAGATCTCCCTTGCCGACGAGCGACCGCAGCACGCGACGGACCGGCGTGTGGATCACCGCGTTGCCGTTCGCGTCGGCGACCCCGACGAAGTTGCTCCCCGGCGCGCCGCAGTTCGCCGCGCCGGGCGCGTTGTCGCTGTCGCACTGGACCATCGCGAGCTGGGCGCCCGGGATGAAGCCGCTGCCGCGCGCCGTCACCACCTGGCCGTCGTCGTACGGACCAGGCTCGTCGATGGTCATGGTCGGACGCGGCGCAGGTGACGGATCGGACGAGAACGACAGCGGCTCCTCCGCCACACCGTTGGGATCGATCGCGGATGCCACCGCGACCACGCACACGCCTGGCGCATCACCGCACGAGACGTCCTCTGCCGGGAAGGGCACATGGATCTCACGGCGCACCCGGAGCGCGAGGTCGAAGGTGCCGTCGCCGCGCACGCTGCCAGACCCGGTCTGCGGGGGCTGGCAGGACCCGTCGAGCACGGTCGTCCCCGCCTTGCACTGGGCGGCGGCGACCCGGTCGCCGGGGAAGAACCCTTCACCGTGCACCGAGACGATCTCCCAGTCGTGCAAGCCGGTCGTGGGAGCCACCGTCACCGAGCGCGTCGGCTGCGGCGCCGACGGGTCGAACGCGATGGGCGCTGAGGCGGAGGAGTCAGGGTCGTCGTCGGCGATCGCGCGCACGTCACACGTCCCCGGCGCGTCGGCGCAGTCGGTGACCGATGGTGGAAACGTCGAGTACGACCGGATGAACCGGATCACGGGCTTGTCGAACGCGAAGGACCCGCTCGCGTCGGTGACCACCGCGGCGAAGTCGGAGAAGTTCCTGCACTGTCCGGCGGGGTCGGCCGCGAGGCACTGGCGCACGATCAGGAACGTGTCGGGTGGATAGTTCGTCCCTGTCACGTGCACGGTCGCGAAGTACGGCAGGTTCGTGTTCGGTGACACGACGACGGTCGGCGGCGGCGGGACGGGCGCCGAAGGATCGAAGGCCAGCGCTGCATGAGCGCTGGCACCGCCGTATGCGAGAGCGACGACCTCGCACGTGCCAGGCGCTGCCGCGCAGTCGACGAGGGAGTTGTCGGCCGGGCGCAGCATGCGTCGCGCCGTGAACGGCACCGAGAACGCACCGTCGGCATCGAGCGTCGCGAGGGTCACCGACGACACGCGGCACCCGAGGTAGCTGGTGGCGCCGGTCACGCACTGCAGCACCTGCACCTGCCCGTTCGGGAACGGCGACGCGCCGTGCGGGAACCCCGAACCGGTGACGGTGACGTCGTGGTGGAACTGGAGACCGGTGTCGGGGTTCACGTCGATCGCCGGGAGCACGGCGGGCACGCTCGAGTCGAAGCCGATCGGCACGACCGCCCGCTTGTCGAGATCGGCGGACGACTCGAGCACGACCTCGCACGTCCCGAACGACGAGGCGCAGTCGGTCGACGGCCCGAACGGGGTGAAGAGCGTGCGCAGCAGCGGCGGCGAGACACCGAACACGGCACCGGTCGCATCGCTGCCGATCGCGCCGAGCTCGACGCATCCCCCGCCACCCGCGAGGCACTCGTACACGTCGATGATCGCGTTCGGCGGGAACTGGTCACCGAGGATGAGGGATTGCTGGCCGTCGAGCAGCCCGGTCGACGGCAGCAGGATCGCGTTCGCGGGAGGTGGCGGCGGGAGCGCCGGGTCGAAGGCGAGCGGAGCCAGCGCCTGCTCGGACAGGTCGACGTAGCTGGCCACCCCGATGTTGCACGTCCCTGGCGCGTCACCGCAGTCGACGACACCGTTCGCGGTGTGCGCGATGCGCCGCAACGTGAACGGCGTCGAGAACGCGCCGGCGCCGTCGGTGGTGGCCGAGCCGAAGAGGTGCAGGTCGCAGTCGTCGGGCACGAGCGTGGCCGAGGTGCACGTGACGATCGCCACCTGCGTGTCGGGCGAGAAGCCGATCCCAGCGACCGTCACCACCTGCCCGTGCACGAGGTCGGTGTCGGGCGTCACCGTGATCGAGGGCGCGGCGACGACGACGTCGGGCGGGCTCGGATCCTCCGGCCGGGCCGTCGGCGCACCCGAGAGGGACGGTGGCAGCGTCGGCTCCGCGTCGTGCTCCGTGTCGGGGAGGGTGTCCGGAGCGGCGTCGACGGGATCGGTGGGATCGGTGGTGAGGTTCGGGGCGGACGGATCTGCGGTCGGCGGATCGGCGAGAGGCGGAGCTGCGAGGGGTGGGTCGGCGAGTGGCGGCGCGGCGACGTCGCCCGGAACGCTGGGCAGCGCGACGTCAGCCGAGGCCGGCGCCGGTGTGGACAGCGACCACGCGCACGTGGCCGCC
>DASUMF010000212.1:0-3031 GCA_036277835.1 Acidimicrobiia bacterium | reverse complement strand
CGGGCTCCGCACGCGCGCCGAGCGCGACGGCGACAGCTGGGTGCTCAACGGCCAGAAGGTCTGGCAGACGGGTGCGCGCGAGGCGAACTGGATCTTCGTGCTCGCCCGCACCGACCCGGACGCACCGAAGAACCACGGGATCACCTTCTTCCTCGTCCCGCTCGACCAGCCGGCGATCGAGATCAGCCCGATCCGGATGATCGGTGGTCGCCCCGACTTCAACCTCATCACCTTCGACAACGCGCGCACCGCCGCCGACAACATCCTCGGCGAGGTGAACGGCGGGTGGGCCGTCGCGCAGAGCGTGCTCGGCCTCGAGCGCGGCGACGAGGCCGCGACCAACCCGGTGCTCTTCCGCGCCGAGTTCGACCGCCTCGTCGCGATGGCCCGCGACCTCGGCCGTCTCGACGATCCCGTCATCCGCGACCGCATCGCCGACGCGTACATCCGGGTCGAGACGATGCGCTTCCTCGGGTACCGCATCCTCACCGGTGTCCTGTCGACGGGCGTGATCGGGCCCGAGGCGTCGATCTCGAAGCTGTACTGGTCGGAGTACCACCGCGACGTCACGCGACTCGCGATCGACGTCCTCGGCGCCAATGCACTCGTCGTGGAAGGCCGGCCACCCTTGCGCGGCTACCGCGCCGACGACCCGGGCGCACCGAACTCGACCGCGTCATGGGTCGGCGCGCTCTACAACGGCGTCGCCGACACCATCTACGCCGGCACGTCCGAGGTGCAACGCAACATCCTCGGCGAGAACGTGCTCGGCCTCCCCCGCGAGCCGCGTCCCTGATCCGCGCGCCGTCAGGCGGGCGGGAACGCAGCGCTGACCACGGTGGGATCGAAGTACTCGCGCCAGACCGAGATCCGATCGCCGCGCAGCTCGAAGAAGGCGGCGTACCGGTTCGGGTAGGCGCGCCCCGCGTGCGTCACGCCCTCGCTGCGGTACTCGACCACGATCTGTCCCGACGGGAGCCGGCCGTGCACCTGCAGGTCGAGGAACGGCAGCTCCGAGAACAGCTTCGGCATCGCCCGCATGAACGCCTTGGCGTCGTCGCCCACCATCCTGCGGGGGCCGCCGTCGCCCCGGAAGGGCAGCTCGAGCACGAGGTCGTCGGTGACGAGCTCGAGCGCCGCGTCGATGTCGAGGCGACCGATGGATTCGAGCGCGTGGCGCACGATCTCGACGTCTCGATCCGCGCCCATGAGGTGCGACCGTATCGCGGGATGCGCCGCCCGACCGTCGGCTGACAAGATCGGGCCATGACCGACACGCCTCCGTCTCGCCCACCCCGGATCGACATCCGCGAGCAGAACAAGGCGGTGATCGAGCAGTACCGGACGACCGGCGGGAAGCCGGCCGACGGCTCCATGCCGCTCGTCCTGCTCACCACGACCGGCGCGCGGAGCGGCAAGGAGCACACGACACCCGTGTGCGTCCGCGAAGACGGCGACACCCTCGTGGTCGCGGGCACGAAGGGCGGCATGCCGCGCCACCCGCAGTGGTACATGAACCTCCTCGTGAACCCCGAGCTCACCGTCGAGTACCTCGGCGACACGTACCGCGCCACGGCGAGCACGGTGGAGAACAGCACCGACCGCGACCGGCTGTTCGAGATGATGAGCGCGGTCATCCCCGGCATCTACGGCTACCAGGACCGGTGTCGCGACACACGACAGATCCCCGTCGTGCGGCTCACCCGGATCTGAACGGAGCGCGGCGTCGTGGTGCAGTACGGGTTCGTGCTCCCCGGCGGCACGCCCCGCGAGCTCGTCGAGCGCGGTGTGCTCGCCGAGGAAGCGGGGTGGGATGCCGTGTTCACGTTCGAGACCGCGTACGGGCCCGACGCGTGGACCGTGCTCGCGGCGATCGCCGAGCGCACGACGCGCATCCGGCTCGGCACGATGCTCACGCCGCTTCCGTGGCGACGGCCGTGGAAGGTCGCGAGTCAGGTCGCGACCCTCGACCAACTCTCGAACGGGAGAGCGATGCTCGCGGTCGGGCTCGGCGCCACCGACATGGGCTCGCCCGGACCACCCGACGTGACCGATCGTCGCGCGCGCGCCGACCTGCTCGACGAGGGTCTCGACCTGATCGACGCGCTGTGGTCGGGTGAGCTCAGTTACGCGGGCGAGCAATTCCAATTCGACATCACGGAAGGTCCGATCGGACCGTTCACCCCCGTGCAGCGCCCGCGACCGCCGATCTGGGTCGTGGGCGCGTGGGAGCGAGCGAGGTCGATGCGGCGAGTGCTCCGCTGCGACGGCCTGTTGCCCAACGTGATGGACCCGGACTTCCGCATGGCGACGCCCGACGACGTCCGCGCGATGGTCGCGTGGCTGCGTGCGCACGACGCACCCGCCGACTTCGACGTGATCATGGAAGGCGAGACTCCCAACGACCCCGACGCGGCCGCCGAGGTCGTCGCACCCTGGGCCGACGCTGGGTGCACGTGGTGGATCGAGGCGCGTTGGGTGGTCGCCGAGGGCCTCGACCACGGCCAGGTCGTGCAGGAGCGCATCCTTGCGGGGCCGCCGCGCGGTTGACGTGGCGCCGAAGCCCACGGCCCGGTCGGTTTCAGATCACGGGTCGGCGGCGCTCCGACACGATCGTGAGGCCGTCGGGCACCTCGAGCACCGTGCACTCGTTGCCCACGACCTCGATCGAGAGGTTCCCGCCCATCAACGGGACCCGCTCGAGCCGCAGCCGTCCGATCCACGCGGGCACGTCGGGCTGCAGGTGCAGCCGTTCGTCGCGCACGTCGGGCTCGAAGTGCAGCATCGATCGCAGGAACAGCAACGGCGTCGCGGCCGCCCACGCCTGCGGCGAGCACGACGCCGGATAGCCGACCGGGAACGAGAACTCGGAGCGCTCCAGCCCCGCGAACAGCTCGGGGAGACGGTTGCCGAACCACGCCGCCGCGCGCACGATGCCCTCCATCACGCGGTGCGCGGCGTCGTCGAACCCGTAGCGCATGAGCCCGGCCACGCAGATCGCGTTGTCGTGCGGCCACACACTGCCGTTGTG
>DASUMF010000211.1:0-4421 GCA_036277835.1 Acidimicrobiia bacterium | reverse complement strand
GGGCAGTTGGAAGAACGCGTACGCGGTCACGTACACGAACGGGCCGCCCGACGTGCCGTTGGCGAGGATCGTGACCACGAGCAGCGCGATCTGGTTGGCGATCACGTAGCCCACGGTCCATCCCGACAGCCGCAGCATCGTGCGCACCGCGGCGTGACGGAAGGCCGGGAGGAACCGCAGACGCACGCCGGCGCGGTGCAGCGGCGGGAGCAGCGCCAGCGACATCACCACGATGCCAGCGGTGGTACCCACGCCCATGAGCGCGACGAGGAGATTGTCGTTGCTCACGCTGCCGACGGTGAGGTCGCCGTCGGCGACGCGCGGGAGCAGGAGGAACACCGCGATCACCACGACGTTGTTGAGGATCGGCGCGAACGCCGCCGCCGCGAACCGGCGCCGCGCGTTCAACATCGCGGTCGCGAGCGTGACGATCCCGTAGAAGATCATCTGCGGCATGAAGAGCCGCAGCAGAGTGGTGGCGAGCTCGCGCTGCGCGGCGAGTCCGGCGCCCGTGGAACGCAGCGTGTAGAGATCGACGATCCACGGCGCGATCACCACGCCGATCACCGTGATCGCGAGCAGCGCGAGCATCGCGACCGTGAAGATGGCCGACGCCGCGTCGTCGTCGTCCGACTCGAAGTGCTTCACGAACAACGGGACCAACGTGGCGGTGAGCACCCCGCCCAGCAGCAGCTCGTAGACGATGTTGGGCGTCTCGTTGGCGTAGCTGTAGGTGCCTGCCAGCGCGGTGACGCCGAGCGCGTACGCGATCGCTGCGATGCGGACGAAGCCGGTGATCCGTGAGAGCGCGGTGCCGACCGCGACGACGGCGCTCGAGCGCAGGACGGCGTCGCCGGTGGGATCGTCGGGGCCCGTCGGGCCGCCGGATTCCCTGCGGCTCCGAGGAGGCCGCGCGAACTGCGGCGCCTCGAACGTGGGTGCCTCGAACTGCAGCGATTCGAGCTCGGGGTCGGGTCGCGTCACGTCGCCGCGCGCGCCAACGGGGTCGGACTCGGGTTCGGGCACCTCGGGTTCAGGCCGGCGCGGGGATGGTTGCACGCGGCGCATCGTCGCGCGGCCGGCGCTTGCGGCGGCGGTGGATGTCCCAACCCCACCATCCGGCGAGGAACACGAGCGCACCGATCATCAGCACGACCCCGACGCCGCTCACCACCGACGAGCGCACGCTGAGGCGGGTCGACTGGATCGGGAGGCCGCCTTCGGTCGTCACGTCGATCGTGACCGGGAAGGTGCCGGGACCGCGTGTCTCGACGCGGATTCGCTCCGTGTGGTTCTTGGGCGGGAGATCCACGACGCGTTCGGCGCCGTCGGGGAACAGGAGCCGGTTGCTCTCGAGCCGGATGCGCACCCGCACCGGTTGTCCCGTGTCGTTGTTGAACGTGATGGGGATCTCGGCCGTGTTCGACGTGAGCGTCACGGTCGACTGCTCGGGCACTCGGATGTGGGCGAGGAAGTCGTCGACAGAGGCGCCGATGCCGTCGAGCAGGGCGTCGGCCTTGCGCCGACCGCTCGGGTTCGCCCACGACGAGCTCAGCACTGCGAGGACCGCTCGATCGCCTCGTTGCACCCGCTCGTCCGTCGGCGGGAAGAGGTGGCCGACGGCGTCACGCTCGAACAGGGCGCGCACGTAGCGCGTCGACTTCACCGGCGGCGCAGCCGCAGCAACCGGCGAGAGGCCGCGCACGACCCTCGCGCCGTCGAGCTGGTCGTCGACCGTTGCCGGTGCGACCTGCGTGAACAGCGTGTCGACGGTGACGGGGCGCAGCATCGGATTGGTCCGGAGTCCGGCGAGGACCGCGTCGACGAGATCGGTCGGGGCATCCCAGCGGCTGGGGTTCATGATGGCGACGCCGCGCGCCCGGTTGGGCTGTTCGCCGGCGATGACCGCCAGGGCGGCGAGGACGTGCGCAGCGCGCAGCGCGGGAGCGTCGTCGCTCGTGAGGAAGCGCTCGATCCCCTCGTCGCTGGCAACGACCGTCATGGCGGTCGACTCGTCCCTGGGATCCGTCTGCACGGTGTACGGGCGCGCCGGCGTGAACTGCTCGTCGACCGTGCTCAGCGCCGAGCTCGGCAGCACGAGGCGCCGCCGCGACGCGTCGCGGAGTGCAGCGAGCGACGGGCCGTCGACCGGCCCCGGCGCGGCGGTGCTCGGGTCGAGCAACGCCCCGAAGTACTCCTCGAGCGTGGACACGCCGCCGGCGAGCTCGCTCGGCACTGCACCTCCGAGCCCGTTCGCGATCAGCGACGGGAGGTCGAGCGGAACGTAGGGGCCGGCGAGCACCTGGTTGCGGGGTACCGCCGCCCGCAGCGCGTTGGCGCCCGCGGCGAAGTTGAGGTCGGCGGCCGCGAGCGCCGACCATGCCTGGAGGGTGTCGGGGCTCGGGGCGAGGGTCAGCGGCACGTCGGTGTTGGCGGCGATCAGATCGGCCTGGTGGCTGAGCCGCCCGCCCGCGAACATCTCGGACGCCACGTCGGGATCCGGT
This sequence comes from Acidimicrobiia bacterium, assembly GCA_036277835.1. GTDB lineage: Bacteria > Actinomycetota > Acidimicrobiia > IMCC26256 > DASPTH01 > DASUMF01. Next base: position 1,917 of record DASUMF010000211.1, on the reverse strand, counting down.
TTGCCGTTCGGCAGGTACGCCGGGTCCGCGACGATCGGCCAGACCCAGGCCACGTCGAGCGGCTGCCCGACGGCCAGGGCCCCGTCCGCGGTCACGTCGGCGACCACCAGGTGGGTCACGAAGTGTGAGACCGCCCGGTTGTCGGCGTCACGCAGCTCGACCTCGAGGGGGAACACCCCGGAGCTCGACTGTCGAGCGTTGAGCCGGGCGCTCAGGTCGTCGAGCGCGATCGTGAGGGTGCGCGCGCCGGTCGTGGGATCGACCGGGAGGTCGTCGAAGGGCAGCTGCGTCAGCCGGAGCGTGGAGCCGAGCGCCCCGCCGTCGACCGTGTCGTCGAACGCGCTCCGCGACACCACCTGCGCGTGGGTGGTGAGGGCGAGGGTGAGGCCGGGTGGTGCGTTGTCGGCGCGGAGGCGCAACGTGACCACACCTCCCGAGGGGGTCCACGCGTCCTGCCCCACGAGCACCAGCTTCGGTGTCGGTGTGGCAGTTTGCGCGCTCAGTGGGCTCGCGCTGAGGGTGCCCACCGCGGCGACGAGCGCGACGAGCAGGGCCGCGCCGGCTCGGCGCCTGAGCGGGGAGGCAGCTCGGGAGTGCCGTCGTCGGGTCACAGCGCACGCTCCAGCACCGACAGGCCGTGCGGGAGGAGCTCGAAGCCGCAGGAGTGGTAGAGCGCGAGCGCAGGCGTGTTGTCGAGCTGCGTGTTCACGTAGGCGCGCGTCGCGCCGTTGCGCCAGAGGTACCGGAACGCGTCGAGCACCAGTGCCCGCCCGATCCCATGGCGCACGAGTGCCGGATCGGTGGCGATCCGCTGGAGGTACCCGTTGGGTGCCGCGACCCCGGTGATCGCGTACCCCGTGATGTGGTGGCGATCGTGAGCGTCGCGGGCGGCACGGAACTGGCGTGCCGGCGTCGCCTCGAGCGCGTCGCGCAGGCCGATCGGTCCGAGGCGCCAGGAGCCGGAGAACGCTGCCGCGTCGAGCGCGAGGACGGCGTCGTGCTCGCGACGCCGCACACGGGAGATCGACACGTCAATTCCGTTCGGGCACGGAGCCTGCTCGCCGTTCGGGCACGGAGCCGGCTCTCCGTTCACGCCCGCAGCGGGATCCCCGAGGAGATCGACGGCCAGGAGGTGGAGACGCTCGTGCGTGGTGAAGTCGCAGGCCAGGAAGGGTGCGGTCTCGCCATCGTTCAGCGCAGCGGTGACGATGCCGCGGTACCCCTCGGACCGCGCCTGATCGATCCACGCCCGGATCTCGGCCGCGCCGAGCGACGCGTCGGGCGCGATCACGAGCTGTGCGACCTCCGGATCGCCGCGCCACGGCGACAGGCGGGCACGGGATCGATCGATGCGCCGCGTCGGGCTCTCGCGCCCTGATCGACGGGCGAAACCGAGGCCGGACATGCCCGATCAGGGTAACCGCCGCCCTCCCGAGCGCTCTCGCGCCCTACAGACGCGCCCAAGGGTGGTCGATAGCCCCGTGTCGCCAAATTCCCAGGCGTCGTGGAGTAGCCGTGCTTGACCTTGATCGCCTGTTGCGCTTCGCCGTGGAACAGGGTGCGTCCGATGTGCACGTGAAGGTCGGCGCGCGCCCGCGTCTGCGCATCGACGGCCGGCTGCGCGAGGGGCCGTTCGACACCGTCGAACCGGCCGACACCGAGCGCGTCTGCGCCGCGATCATGGCGCCGGAGCGTGCGGAGGAGTTCCGCACGACGTCCGAGGCCGACTTCATGTATGGCATCACCGGGCTCGGGCGGTTCCGGGTGAGCGCGTTCCGTCAGCGGGGCTGGACCGGCCTCGTGCTGCGCCGAGTGCTGCCGGGCGTGCCCGGCTTCGATGCCCTCAACCTCCCGCCGGCGGTGCAGACGTTCGCGGAGCACCAGCACGGTCTCACGCTCGTGGCCGGCCTCGGCGGC
>DASUMF010000210.1:0-3069 GCA_036277835.1 Acidimicrobiia bacterium | reverse complement strand
ACCTCGGATCCGAGCTGGCCCCGGTCGGTGAGGTCGCGCGGGAACGTGGTCTCGTTCCCGATCGACTTCACCTCGCGCCCGGGTTCGACCGGGCGATCGTCGCGGTTCCACGCCAGCGCGGCGAGATGGCGTCCGCTCGCGTCGCCGAGCGCGGCGATCAGCGCGGCTTCGTCGATCTGCGCGAGCTCGCCGATCGTGTGCACACCGAGCGCGGTCAACCGCCGCTCGGTCGCCGGACCGACGCCCCAGAGGCGGCGCACCGGCAACGGATGGAGGAACGCGAGCTCCGTGCCGGGCTCGATCACGAGCAGGCCGTCGGGCTTCGCGCTGTCGCTCGCCAGCTTCGCGAGCAGCTTCGTGGTCGCGACGCCCACCGACGCGGTGAGCTCGGTCTCGGCGCGCACGCGCGCACGGATCGCGGTCGCGCATTCGACACCCGAGCCGTGCAGGCGCGCGGCCCCGGCGACGTCGAGGAACGCCTCGTCCGACGCGATCGGTTCCACCAGAGGCGTGAACGAGCGGAAGATCGCCATCACCACCTGGCTCGCCTCGGCGTACGCGTCGAACCGCGGGGCGAGGAACACGCCGTCAGGACAGAGCCTGCGCGCGCGGGCCATCGGCAGCGCCGAGTGAACGCCGAACGCACGCGCTTCGTAGCTGGCGGCCGCCACCACGCCGCGCGGCCCGAGGCCGCCCACGATGACGGGTCGGCCGCGCAACGCCGGATCGGCGCGCTGCTCCACCGAGGCGTAGAACGCGTCGAGGTCGACGTGCAGGATCGACGCCTCCTCGCGCACCGGTCGTGTCATGCCGGTGACGTGCGCACCACCTGCACGGCGTCACGGTGCGCACCGAGCACGTCGTACACGTAGCGCCGGTGCTCCGTCGGGCCCCACCGCAGCTCGAGCCAGTCGGCCAGCGGCTCGCGCACCCACTGGGCGCACGACGCCAGCAGGTCGCTCCAATGGTCGACGGGTGCGAACCGAGCGTCGATCACGATGCCGTCGGGATCGTCGATCCGCAGCGTGCCGTGGAAGTCGAGCGCGCGGTGCACCTCGCAGCGCATCGACCAGCCGAGCTCCGGCGCGACCGCGCGGACCTCGTAGAGCGGACCTTCCCACGCCGTGACGTGCAGCCCGGTCTCTTCCTCGACCTCACGCGCGAGGCCGTGCAGCAACGACTCGTCGGTCGCGTCGATCACGCCGCCGGGCGTGCTCCAGTCGAGCGATCCGTTGCGTCGGCGGTTCTGGACCAGCAGCAACCCGTCGGGCGACTCGACGAGCGCGCCGGCAACGGTGAACTCGCTGAGCGCCATCCCCTCAGTGTCGCGCTCCGACGGCCGCGCCGCGTTGACGACGGTGCAGGAGGCGGCGGGTCCGGTCGCGGACTCCCCACCACGTGACCAGCACCAGTGCCTCGATCACGATCCGGCTCGACATCTTCGACCGCCCGAGCGTGCGGTCGCGGAAGCAGATCGGGACCTCCACGATCTTGCCGCCCAGGTTCTGGGTGAGGTACGTCATCTCGACCTGGAACCCGTACCCGTCGGCGCGGATGTGGTCGAAATCGAGCTGGCGCAGCGTGCGCGCGTGGTACGCACGGAACCCCGCAGTGGCGTCGTGCACCGAGAGCCCGAGCATGGCGCGGGCATACAGGCAACCCACACGCGAGATCGCGCGTCGGGCGAACTTCCAGTCGGGGATCGAGCCACCCGCCACGTACCGCGAGCCGATCGCGAGGTCGGCGCCGTCCTCGACCGCGGCGACCAGGTACGGCAGCACCGCAGGGTCGTGCGACAGGTCCGAGTCCATCTCGATCATCACGTCGTAGCCGCGCGCGAGCCCGAGCCGGAACCCGTCGCGGTACGCCGAACCGAGTCCCGACTTGCCGGGGCGGCGCAGCACCTCGACGCCGCCGAGGTCCTCGTCGAGCTTCTCCGCGCGGTCGGCCGTGCCGTCGGGACTGCCGTCGTCGATCACCAGGACGTCGGCGTCGGGGAGCGCTCGGCGGGTGCGTTGGAGGACGTCCTCGATGTTCTCGATCTCGTTGTACGTCGGCAACAGCACGAGGACGCGCATTGCGTGCGAGGCTACCGGTCGCATGGCCGCCTGGCTGCTCATGGCCATACCATCGGCCGGTGGTCGACGCACCTGAACCGGCTGTTCCTGACCCCGCGGTTCCGGGCCCGCCCGACGCCACCGACGCCGGTCCCACGAACACCGGAGACGACGCGTTGCCGCCCATGCTCCCGTCGCGCGGCGCCTACCTGCTCGCGTTCGGCGCCACGGTGCTCGCCGGCCTGCTCGGCGGCATCATCGGCTACGGCATCACCGACGTCACCAGCGACTCCGGCGTCGCGATCTTCGTCGGGGCGCTCGTCGGCGCACTCGTCGGAGCGATCGGTGTGGGTGTCGTGTCGGTGCTGGTGCTGCGGGCCATGGCCGAGTGGCAACGCCAACCGCGTGACGCCACGGCGCCGCCGGTCAGGCGGCGAAGCTGAGCCGACGGAACGACTCGGTGTACCGCGCACCCGTCGGACCCGTGCCCTGCTCGGCGCGCTCGCGGAGGAACTGACGGAACCACTCCCCCGCGTCGGTCAGCTGGCTCGCGTGGCAGAACAGCGCCTCGATCTTGCGTTCGAGCGTGTCGCCGATGTCGATCCACGTGTTGGGTTCGAGCGTGCCGGTGAGGTACACGGCGTCGGCCTGGTGGACCGAGAGGCCCTCGGCGATCTGCTCGGGGAAGTAGTGCGGGTTGGCCGCCGCGGACGCCACCGCGTCGAGCGTGGCCCATCCCGTCACTCGATGGTCGTGGTGGTTGAAGTACCCGTCGCCGAAGAGCACCGAGGTGGGGTCGGGGCACAGCACCACCTCGGGTCGCAGCTCGCGCACACGGCGCACGATCGCGCCACGCAGCTCCTGGTCGTCGGGCACCTCGCCGTCGCGGTAGCCGAGGTGGAAGTGACCCGCGAAGCCGAGCAGCTCGGCCGCGTCGGCCGTCTCCTGCACCCGGCGCGCCGCGAGGGCATCGAGATCGGCGTCGGGATCGGGGGTGCCCTTCTCGCCCTGG
>DASUMF010000209.1:0-14487 GCA_036277835.1 Acidimicrobiia bacterium | reverse complement strand
TGAAGCGGGCGATCCCCATGCGACGCGTCGCCCAACCGAACGACATCGCGCCCGTCGTCGTGTTCCTCGCCACCGACGACGCCGGCTACATCATCGGCCAGACGCTCTCGGTGAGCGGCGGCCTCAACATGATCTGACCGGCCCGTCCACGTTTTGGCGTCCCCGGACGACCGTAGAGGTACCTGACGGACGCCAAAACGGAGCCGAGCGAGTCAGTCGACGATGGAGATGGCCTGTTCGGGGCAGTTCTCCACGCCGAGTCGCGCCTTGTGCTCGAGCTCGGGGGGAACCTCGTCGCTGACGAGCATCGAGTGGCCGACGTCGTCGGGCTCGAACACCTCGGGCGCGAGCGAGTAGCACCGACCGTGACCGGTGCACTTCTCGAAGTCGATCTGGAGCTTCATGCCGGCATTCTCCCCCGTCAGACGTCGATCTGCACGACGTCGTCGACCACCCGGACCGGGAACGTCATCAGATCCTGGTTGAAGCCGTCGATCGACGACGGCTCGACGCACGCGCCGGTCGTGACGTTGTACTTGCTCGAATGCTGCGGGCACGAGATGAAGCACGTCTCCTCGAGCGGTCGCCCGCCGATGGTCGTGCCCTGGTGCGGGCACAGGCTCTGGAAGGCGTAGAACTCGCCGTCGACGTTGGCGACCGCCACCGGGAAGCCGTCGACCTCGACGATCGCAGTCGCGCCGGGCTCGATCCAGTCGGTCGGCATGGCGTCGTGGAACATCCCCGTCTCCTCGTGAGAACCCTGCGCGCGCAGCGAGCCGGGTCGGCATCGGAGAGAGCAGGCTACGTTCTCGGCGTGGCGGACGACGGTGCGAGCGACGACCTGGTGCTCTCCGAGCTGGACGACGGCGTGCTCACGCTCACGCTGAACCGACCCGACCGGCTCAACGCGTGGAACCCGGCGCTGGAGCACCGCTACTTCGACGTGCTCGACGCGGCCGACGACGACCCCGACGTGCGCGTGATCGTGGTCACCGGCGCGGGCCGGGGCTTCTGCGCCGGCGCCGACTCCGCGGCGCTCGAGGAGGGCGTGAGCCGGGGCGGCACGCCACTCGAGCGCACCCGCCCGCTCACCCACGCGCTGAGCATGCGCAAGCTCATGATCGCGGCGATCAACGGCGGATGTGCCGGCATCGGGCTGGTGCAGGCGCTGTGCTGCGACGTCCGCTTCGCCGCCGAGGAAGCCAAGATCGCCAGCGCGTTCGTCCGGCGCGGCCTCGCCCCCGAGTTCGGCGTCGGTTGGCTGCTCACGCGGGTGGTCGGCTCGGGTCATGCGGCCGACCTGCTGCTGTCGAGCCGCGCGATCACGGGCGCCGAGGCGGAGCGCATCGGTCTCGTGAGCCGCGCGGTCCCGCGCGACGACCTGCTCGAGGTGGCGCTCGACTACGCCCATGACGTGGCCCGGAACTGCTCGCCGCGCGCGATCGCCTACGCGAAGGCCGACCTCCTCGCCGACTGGAACCGCACCGCCGCCGCCGCGCAACGCGACTCGGCTGCGATCTACGACCGCCCTGGCCACGAGGCCGACTTCGCCGAGGGCGTCCAGTCGTTCGTGGACAAGCGCGCCCCTGCGTTCGAGAACGTCGAGCCACGCGCGAGCTCGAACTGAATCAGACGTCCTCGCCCGCCATGCGGCGCAGGCGGCGGTTGGTGCCCTCGAGCCACCGGTCGTAGTCGCCGGCCTTGCGTTGGAACGACTCGCCCACGCGCGGGTGTGGCAGCACGAGGAACCGCCCCTCGCGCAGCGCGTCGATCGCCATGTCGGCACACAGCTCGGGCTCGACGACGTCGCCGAGCTCCAGCGCCGCGGCGCGGTCGGCGGCGACTGCGCCCGCTGCCTCCTCGGCGTCCTCGTCGCGGCCGAAGAAGCCGGTGTTCACTGCGTTCGGGCACAGGCACGCGACGCGGACGCCGAGGTGCGCGTAGTTGAGCGCGATCCACTCGGCGAGGCCGAGCGCGCCGTGCTTGGTGAGCGTGTAGCCCATCGGCGACGGCCCGGTGATGAGCGCGGCCGACGAGAGCGTCTGCACGAGGTAGCCCTCACCCTGCTCCACCATCATCGGCACCACCGCCTGCGCAGCCCACACGTGCGCGAGCAGGTTCACGCCGACGACCCGTTCGACGTCGCCGGTCGAGGCGTCGAGGCCTCCGCCACCCCCGATGCCCGCGTTCGAGCAGAACGCGTACACCGGGCCGAAGGCGTCGACGGCACGCGCGACGAGGTCCTCCACGGCGTCGCGGCTCGCGACGTCGCACGCCACCGCGAGGCCGTCGATTCGTTCGGCGATCTTCGCGGCGCGCGCCTCGTGCACGTCGGCGACCACGACGCGGGCTCCGTCGCGCGCGAAGCGCTCGGCGAGCGCGCGTCCGATGCCGTGACCGCCTCCTGTCACCACGACGCAGCGCCCGTCGGGATCCACTGGGCGCACGATATCGTTCGGCGGCCAACCGACGTCCTTCCGTCAGGGGTTCTCGTGCAGTTCGACACCTACGCCTTCGAGTCGCCCCTGCGCGACGTGGGCGCGCTCGCCCGCGATGCCGCCGAGCTCGGACTCTCCGCCATGTGGTTCACCGAGTCGGCACACAACCCGTTCCTGCCGTGTGCGGTCGCCTCGGAGGCCGCGCCGACCCTGGGTGTCGGCACGTCGATCGCGATCGCGTTCCCGCGCAGCCCGATGGTGACCGCGCAGCTCGCGTGGGACCTCGCGGTGCAGACCGACGGCAAGTTCCAGCTCGGGCTCGGCACGCAGGTGAAGGCACACATCACGCGGCGCTTCTCGGCTGAGTTCACGCACCCCGTCGCGCGGCTCCGCGAGTACGTGGAGGCACTGCGAGCGATCTTCCGCGCGTTCCAGGGTGAGGAGCGCCTCTCGTTCGCCGGCGACTTCTACTCCTTCTCCCTGCTGCCCGACTTCTTCTCCGGTGGCCCGATCGCGCATCCGCACGTGCCGATCCAGATCGCGGGCGTCAACACCGGACTCGCCCGGATGGCCGGCGAGGTGTGCGACGGCTTCCACATCCACCCGTTCCACTCGCGCGAGTACGTCGTCGAGGTCGTCCGGCCCGCGGTGGAAGAGGGTGCGCGCCGAGCAGGCCGGTCGATCGACGACCTCACGTTCATCGCCCCGGTGTTCGTGATCGTCGGCGACACCGAGGAGGAGCGTGCCCCGCAGCGCGAGGCGGCACGGCGGCAGCTCGCGTTCTACGCAAGCACGCCCACGTACGAGCCGGTGCTCACCCACCACGGCTTCACCGAAGCGGGGCCCGAGCTGCAGCAACTCGTGCGATCGGGCGACACCGCAGCGATGAGCGCGGTCATGAGCGACGAGGTGATCGCGCCGTTCACCGTGACCGCGACCTGGGACGAGCTCCCCGGCGCACTGCTCGCTCGGTATTCGGGCGTCGCCGATCGGATCATGCCGTATCTGAAGCTCGCTTCCTGGAGCACGTCGCCCGCGCACGCGGAGAAGTGGGCCCGGGTGGTGCAGGCCGTCACCACCGCTGCTGACTGATGCGCACGAACGACCCGCGCGTCGTTGCCGAGGTACGAGCGGTGTTCGAACGGTACGAGGCTGCGCTCGTCGCCAACGACGTCGACACGCTGATCGAGCTGTTCCTCGACTCGCCCGACACGGTGCGCTACGGCATCGACGACGTGCAACACGGCCACGCGGCCGTAGCGGCGTTCCGTCGCGGCGAGGCGCAGGCGTCGCCCCCGCGCCGGCTGGTCGACACGGTGATCACCACCTTCGGCGACGACGTGGCGGTCGCGAGCACCCGGTTCGTACCCGACGGGACCAGCGCGATCGGTCGCCAGTCGCAGACGTGGATCCGCACCGACGCCGGTTGGCGCGTCGTGAGCGCGCACGTGTCGTGGGAGGGTGGCCGCGCGCCCTGACACGCGCGCGTTCGATCGCCTGCTGTCAGGAACCCGCCAGAAACACGCGAGGCGACCAACAGGTCGACGACTCGCTCCCTTCACTGGCGGCACACGCGCAGGCAATCGCGGATCCGTACGTTCACCTGCGTGTATACGGAGTCGTATACGGATCCGGCGCCGCGCGGCGAGCGCGTCTTCACGGAGCTGAAGGCCCGACTGCTCGCGGGTGAGTTCGCGCTGGGCCGTCGGCTCGGCGAGGAACGGCTCGCCACCGCGCTGAGCGTGTCGCGCACACCGGTGCGCGAGGCGCTGCACCGCCTGCACAGCGAGGGGCTCGTGCAGCGCGACGCCGAGGGCGGGTTCCGTCCGGCCGTTCCCGACGTCGTCGGCATGCGCACGTTGTACGAGGTCCGCATCGGGCTCGAGATCCAAGCGCTCCGCCGCCCCGCGTCCCTCGGCACCGAGCACGACGCACCGAGGCTCATGGAGCTGCGCGCCGAGTGGCGGGCGTTGGCCGACGACGAGCCACCCGCAACGCCGGAGTTCGTCCTGCTCGACGAGGCCTTCCACGTCGGGCTTGCCGACGCGGCAGGCAACCCGGTCCTCGTCGAGTTCCTGCGCGTCGTGAACGAGCGCATCCGGGTGGTCCGCATGCAGGACTTCCTGACGGCCGACCGGGTCGAGCACACCATCGCCGAGCACGTCGAGATCGTCGACGCGGTGCTCTCCGGCGACTGCGACCTCGCGGTCGAGCGCTTCGACGCGCATCTCCGTGAGTCCCTCGCAGTCGTCGAGGAGCGCACGTTGCGCGCCCTGGCTCGCATGTCGAACGCATCCGCCGATGCCGTGCCACTGCTGGAGGGTCCATGACCACGAGCATCACCAACGACTCCGCCACCGCGACGACGGCGACCGGCGTGGCCCGGCTGGCGGCGCGTGGCATCACCAAACGGTTCGGCGCGGTGCTCGCGAACGACGCGGTCGACCTCACGGTCGCACCGGGTGAGGTCCATGCGCTCCTCGGGGAGAACGGCGCGGGCAAGAGCTGCCTCATGAAGCTGGTGTACGGCGTGTACGAGCCCGACGAGGGCACCGTCGAGATCGACGGCGAGCGCCTCGCACCCGGCTCGCCGTCGGCGTCGCGTGCGGCCGGCGTCGGCATGGTGTTCCAGGACCTCCGCCTCATCCCCGCGTTCACCGTCGCCGAGAACATCGCGCTCGCGCTCGACGTGAAGGGCTTCCGGTTCGATCGCAGCGGGATCTCCCGGCGCATCCGTGAGGCCGCCGAGCGCTTCGGGCTCGCCGTCGACCCCGGCGCCCTCGTGCGCACGCTCTCGATCGGCGAGCGGCAGCGCGTCGAGATCCTCAAGGTGCTGATGGGCGGGGCACGCCTCGTGATCCTCGACGAGCCGACCAGCGTGCTCGCGCCGCAAGAGGTGGATGCGTTGTTCGCGGGGGTCGCGAAGCTCCGTGCCGAGGGCCTGTCCGTCGTGATCATCACGCACAAATTGCGGGAGACCCGCGCCATCGCGGACCGCGTGACGGTGTTGCGCGGCGGCAAGCTCATCGTGGGCGGCGTCGCGACCGCGAGCATGAACGACGAGGAGCTCGTCGAGGCGATGGTCGGCCAACGCGTGCCCCGACTGCCCGCCGAACGACCCGCGCCCGACACCGCGGCGACCCCGGCACTCGTGCTCGACGCGGTCCGGGTGGCCGGTCACGGCGACGAGCCCGCCCTGAGCGGTGCGACGCTCACCGTGCACCGCGGCGAGCTCGTCGGGATCGCGGGCGTGGCCGGCAACGGCCAACTCGCGCTGTACGACGCGATCCTGGGGCTGGTCCCGATCGTCAGCGGCACGGTCACCGTGGCCGGGAAGACCGTGCAACGCCTGAACCCGCGGACCGCGCGCGCGGCCGGCGTGGTCGGTGTCCCCGAGGACCCCGTGGAGGAGTCGGTGGTTCCCGGCATGGACGTCGCCGCCCACGTGGCGCTGGGCGACCTGCGCTCGTTCCGCCGTGGGATCGGCATCGACTGGCGCAAGGTTCGACGACGCTCGAAGGAGGTCAGCGAGTCGACCGGGCTCCGCATGGCCGCGCCGGACCGCGAGATGGCGTCGCTGTCGGGCGGCAACATCCAGCGCGTCGTGCTCGGACGCGCCTTCAGCGCCGACGACTGCGACGTGCTCGTCGCCGCGTACCCGAGCCGCGGCCTCGACATCGCGACCACCCGTCGCACGCAGGAGCTCCTGCTCGAGCGGCGCGAGGCGGGAGCCGGCGTGGTGGTGATCTCCGAGGATCTCGACGAGCTGATGGAGCTGTCCGATCGCATCGCGGTGCTCCACGCGGGTCACATCACCGGCATCGTGGACCCGAGGGCGACCGACGTGCTCGAGATCGGGCGCTTGATGCTCGGCACCGACCATGACGCGGCGACCACCGCGGACACGCCGTTCGGCGTCCTGTCTGCCATCGAGGACGACGCCGACCACGAGCCTGAAGCCGATGAGCCCGAAGCCGACGAGCCCGAAGCCGATCAGGAGGTCGCGGTATGACGGCAGCGCTCGCTCCGACGCCCGAGCAGGTTCCCGACGACGACAACGACGACGACGCGCCTCGCCGTGGCCCGAACTGGGGTCGCGCCGGACGCACGCTCGGCCGGACGTTGCTCGCCGTCGGTGGCGCGATCGTGATCTTCGGCGCCTTCATGAAGATGAAGGGCGCTGATCCGATCGACGCATACCGCGACATGTGGCAGTCGACGTTCCAGAGCTCCGACTCCCTCGAGCAGATCCTGGTGAAGGCAGTGCCGCTCATCTTCGCGGCGTTGGCGGTGACGGTCCCCGCACGAGCGGGATTGGTGAACGTCGGGGGCGAAGGCCAGCTCATCATGGGCGGCGTCGGGGCCGCAGCCGTCGTGCAGTGGTTCGGCACCGGGATGCCGATCGGCCTCGCGCTGCCGCTCATGGCGATCGGCGGCATGATCGGCGGCGCGCTCTTCGCGGGCATCGCGGCGGTGCTGCGGATGCGGTTCGAGATCAACGAAGCCGTCAGCACGCTGCTCCTGAACTACGTCGCGCTCGACGTGATGCTGTTCTTGATCTACGACGCGTGGAAGGACCCGAACGGATCGGGCCAACCTGCGACGGCGCCCGTGCCGAGCAACGAGCAGCTCCCGCTCGTCGGGAACAGCTCGGTGCACCTCGGGATCGTCCTCGCAATCGCGGCGACCGCGCTCGTGTGGTTCGCGCTGACGCGCACCTCGTGGGGTTTCAAGCTCTCGGTGGTCGGCGGCAACCCGGAGGCCGCGCGCCAGGCGGGGCTGAAGGTGGGGCTCCTGCTCCTGAGCGCGATGCTCGTCGGTGGTGCGCTCGCCGGCATGGGCGGGTTCGCGCAGCTGTCCGGCGTGGAGTACAAGCTCCGGCCCGGCTTCCTCCTCACCTACGGCTACATCGGCTTCCTCGCGAGCTGGCTGGCACGCCACAACCCGGTCCGGGTCGCGCTCGCCGCCACGCTCCTCGCGGCGATCGCGGTCGGGGGCGACAGCCTCCAGCTCGACTCGGCGCTTCCCGCGGCGTCGGTGAACGTCCTCATGGCTCTCGTGCTGCTCGGTGTCTTCGGATGGAGCACCCGACGGAAGGCGGTGGCGTCGTGAACCTCGGACTCGAGCTCATGGCAGGAGGGGTCCGTGGCGGCACCTCGATCCTGTACGCCGGCCTCGGCGAGACCGTGTCGGAGCGTGCCGGCGTGGTGAACCTCGGGATCGAGGGCAGCATGCTCACGGGCGCGCTCGCGGCGTATGCCGCCAACGCGGCCACCGGCAACCCGTGGGTCGGCGCCGCCGCGGGTGCTGCGGCCGGAGGCGCGCTCGCGCTCGTCCACGCATACTTCGTGCTGAACCGCAAGGCGAACCAGCTCGCCACCGGTCTCGTCGTGTTGTTCCTCGCGCTCGGCGTGACGTCGCTGTTCGGGGCCGCGTACGTCGACGAGATCATCACGCCGTTCGAGGCATGGCACGTCCCCCTGCTGTCCGACATCCCGTGGGTGGGTGAGATCTTCTTCCAGGCCGACCCGCTCACCTACCTGTCGTTCTTCCTGGTGCCGGCGATCTGGTGGCTGCTGTTCCGAAGCCGGTGGGGTCTCCTCGTACGCGGCGCCGGCGAGCGCACCGAGGTGCTGCGCACGTACGGCCACCACCCACAGCTCGTGCAGTACTTCGCCGTCGTGATCGGCGGACTGCTCGCCGGCATGGGCGGTGCGCAGCTCTCGACCGCGTACGCGAACGCGTGGTTCGAGAACATGGTGCAAGGCCGCGGCTTCATCGCGGTGGCGGTCGTGATCTTCGCTGCCCGCCAACCGTTCAAGGTGATGGCCGGGTCGTACCTGTTCGGCGCTGCGCTCGCGCTCTCGCCCGCGTTGCAGGCGCGCGGCGTGACGATCAACCAGTTCGCGCTGAACGCGGTCCCCTACGTCGCGACCCTGCTGGTGCTCATGCTGCTCGCCCGGCGCGGCAGCTCCGAGGCGCCCGAAGGGCTGAAGAAGGTGTTCGAGATGGCGCCGAGCGGCTGACCGCTCCGTCTCCTCGACTGATCCACCTCACCAAGCAACGCATCCCCCAACACCCAAAGGAGAGCTCCAATGCGCAAGCGCTCGATGACGCTCGTGGCCGTGGTCGCGATGCTCATCACGTCGATCGGGGTCACGACCGCCGCGTCGGCTGCGTCGGGTGACGCCCCGGGCCAGGACAGCAAGGCGGTCGGCTTCATCTTCGTCGGCCCGAAGGACGACTTCGGCTACAACCAGGCTGCGTACCAGGGCTCCCAGGCCGTCAAGAAGGCGTATCCGAAGCTCGACGTGATCACCGCGGAGAACGTGCCGGAAGATGACAGCGCGGCGCGCGTCATGGAGGGCATGATCGATCGTGGCGCCAAGATCATCTTCGCCACGAGCTACGGCCACCTCGATGCCGCACTGAAGGTCGCCAAGGCGCACCCGGACGTGGCGGTCGTCCAGCAGGGCAACTTCATCGAGGGCGACATCCCGGCGAACGCGGGAACGTACTTCGGCACGGTGTACGAGCCGGTGTACCTCGCAGGCATGGCCGCGGGCATGGCGACGAAGAGCGACAAGCTCGGGTACGTGTACGCGTTCCCCATCCCGCAGACCATCAACAACATCAACGCGTTCGAGCTGGGCGCGCAGTCGGTGAACCCGGACGCGAAGACGTACACGGTGAACACCTCGAACTGGTGCGACCCCGCGGCACAGGCCGAGGCCACGCGCAGCCTGCTCGGTCAGGGCGTCGACGTGATCACGCAACACCAGGACTGCACGTCGACCGTGATCAAGACCACCGAGGCGGCGGGCAAGATGACGGTCGGCTACCACGCGGACGCGTCGAAGCTCGCGCCCAAGGGTTGGGTTGCGGGCTCGGAGTGGGCGTGGGGCGACCTCTACACGGACATCGTGAAGACCGCGCTCGCCGGCCAGTTCACGGGGAGCCCCTACAACGCGAACTACCGCGTGGGCTACAAGACCGGTGAGAACCCGTTCGTGCAGTCGAAGTTCGGCAAGATGATCACCGCCAAGGACAAGGCGAAGATCGCCACCGCGAAGACGGCGATCTCGACCGACAGCTCGCCGTTCGCGGGACCGGTCGTCGGCCAGGACGGCAAGACGATCTTCGCGACCGGGGAGATCCCGACGTACGAGCAGATCGAGGCGACCGACGTGTTCGTCAAGGGTGTCGTCGGCGACATCCCCAAGAGCTGATCGCCCGCTCACCAGCCCACGGTGGGGCCGCCACACGGGCGGCCCCACCCGGGCGTTCGTCGATCGGATCACGATGGACCTGCACGTCGCCGACACCATCCCCTACCCCTGGCCCTACGACGGAGCCGACGGGCTCGTCCCCGCACGGCTCGCGCTCGTGATCGCCGGTGCGCAGCAGCACTGGGCAGGTGCTGCGGTCACAGGCGTGCTCGATCGCATCGAGTCACTCGCGAGCGCGTTGCGCGAGCGCGGCGTGCTGGTCGTGTTCGTCCGCCACGCGCGTCCGGCGCGACCGCGTCGCGCACGTGGCGACCTTCCCGCCCTCACCGACCGAGGGTGGGACCTCGCGCTCACGCCGCGCGACGAGGATCTCGTCGTCGACGTGTTCGCGTGCGACGGGTTCTGCTCCGACGCGCTCGACCTCGCGCTGCGGTCGCACGGTCGAGATCATCTGCTGTTCGCGGGGCTCGCGTCAGAGGTGCTGGTCGACAGCACGCAACGCAGCGCGAACGACCGCGGCTACGAGTGCCTCACCCTGCGCGACGCGGTGGGGCCGCTCCAACCCGACACTGGGGAGCGCGTGCTCGCCAGCGTGACCATGTCCGGCGGCATCTTCGGTGCCGTCGGCTCGAGCGATGCGGTGCTCGCCGCGCTCACCTGCCCCAGTGGCGGCGAGCAGGGCGCGACCGCGGAGGAGGCACTGACATGAGCCTTGGCAGCGTGGATGCCGACCCGTACCCGTGGCCCTACGACGGGACGATCGACCCGACGCGCACCGCGATGATCCTCATCGACTGGCAGTTCGACTTCTGCGGGCCCGGTGGCTACGTCGACACGATGGGCTACGACCTCGAGCTGACGCGCGCGGGCCTCGAACCGACGGCCAAGGTCCTCGCAGCGGTCCGTTCCGCGGGGTGGCTCGTGGTGCACACGCGCGAAGGGCACCGCCCGGATCTCGCCGACTGCCCACCGAACAAGCTCTGGCGCTCGCAGCGCATCGGCGCAGGGATCGGCGACTCCGGTCCGTGCGGGCGGATCCTGGTGCGCGGTGAGCCCGGGTGGGAGATCGTGCCGGAGGTCGCGCCGATCGAGGGCGAGCTGGTGGTCGACAAGCCGGGCAAGGGCGCGTTCTATGCCACCGATCTCGATCTCCTGTTGCGGCGACGGGGCATCACCCATCTCGTGTTCACCGGGATCACCACCGACGTGTGCGTGCACACGACGATGCGCGACGCCAACGACCGGGGCTACGAGTGCCTCCTGCTGTCCGACTGCACCGGCGCGACCGACCACGACAACTACCTGGCCGCGCTGAAGATCGTCACGATGCAAGGCGGCGTGTTCGGTGCGGTCGCACCGTCGGACGCGCTGCTGCGCGCCATCGCGAGCTGAGGTGGTCATCGGCAGCACCGCCGCCGCCGCGTTCAACGCGGCCGTCGACACCCTCGCCGGCGCGGATCGTGACGGCGCGATCCGCCTTCCGTTCGACTACCAACCGACGAGACCCAGCACGCCACCAGTGTCATGGGATGCGCCACGCCCGTCACTCCTCGTCGACCACTCGAGCGCGATCGTCGAGTCGTGGCTCGCGATGCGCACCGGCCGGACCAGCGCGCGCGTCCTGGTCGAGGAGGCGCTGGCGGCCGCGGCCGGCACCGTCGAGCTCGGGGGCATGGTGGAGGAGAACGTCGCGGCGCGCACGGCGGCGATCGATCTCGACGCCGAGCTCGCGGGTGGGCACGACCGCGGACCGCTCCACGGCATCCCGATCACCGTGAAGGACGTGATCGACGTCGCGGGCGTCGCGACTCGGGCAGGGTCCGACGCCTACCACCACGTCCCGGTCGACGACGCGGTCGGCGTGGCGCGCCTCCGCGCCGCGGGCGCGATCGTCATCGGCAAGGCGGCGACGCACGAATTCGCGCTGGGCGTCACGAGCCCACAGAGCCGCAACCCGCACGACCCGACCCGCATCCCGGGGGGATCGAGTGGCGGATCGGTGGTGTGCGTGGTGGCGGGCGCGGGGCACGGGTCGCTCGGCACCGACACACGGGCCTCGATACGCGTCCCTGCCGCGCTGTCGGGCGCGGTGGGCTTCAAACCGACGTACGGACGCATCCCGACCGCAGGGGTCGTCTCGCTCGCGTGGACGATGGATCACGTCGCTCCCATCGCGCGCTCCGTCACCGACGCTGCACTCATGCTCGACGCGCTGTTCGGTGGGACGTCCGCGCTCGCGTGGACCGACGGCTCGGTCGCCGGCGCGCGCATCGGGGTGCCGATGGCCACGCTCGAAGGCGCCGACGCCGCGGTCACGGCCGTCGTCGAGCACGGCTTCGACGTGCTCGGAGCGCTCGGGGCCTCGGTCGAGCTGGTGGAACGACCGACCGCCGGGGATCTCGAGCTCGCCAACGCCGCCGGGCTCGTGATCTCGCGCTGCGAAGCGGCCGCGCACCATCGGGAGCTCGATCTGGACCGTGACGTGTACTGGGACGAGGTGCGCGAGCAGCTCGCGCACGCGGAGGCGATCAGCGCGATCGACTACCTCGATGCCCAGCGGTTGCGAGGCACGCTGCGCGACGAACTCCTCGGGTGCTTCACCGATCACGACGTGCTCGCGATGCCCACCGTGCCGGTGGTCGCCCCCCGAGTGGAGGACTTCGCCGCGTTCCTCATGGTGTTGGCGCGGAACGCGATCCCATGGAGCCTCGTCGGCTTCCCAGCCATCAGCGTGCCCGCGGGCACTGCCGACGGCTTGCCCGTCGGGATGCAGTTCGTCGCGCCGCCCGGCCGCGAAGCCGACCTCGTGCGCGTCGCGCGCACGTTCGAAGGTGCGGTCACGCCGCGGTGATCACGCCACGCGCGTGAGCTCCACCTTCACCTCGAGCCCACGGCTCGGTCCACCGTGGTACACGCCCTTGAGGGGCGTCACGTCGGTGTAGTCGCGACCGCGCGCCACGAGCACGTGACGCTCCGCGACCGCGGAGCCGCTCGTGGGGTCGACGGGGTGCCAGTCGCCGACCCACGCTTCGAGCCACGCGTGGCCCTCCCCCACGTGCGGCTCGCCGATCGCCGCGTCGGCGTGCGGGTGCAGGTAGCCCGACGCGTACCGGGCGGGGATGCCGGCGGCCCGCAGGATCGCGAGGCCGAGGTGCACGTAGTCCTGACACACCCCGCGACCCGCCTTGAGCACCTCGACCGCGGTCGTGGTCACGTTGGTCCAGCCGAGCTGGTACTCCACGTGGCCACGCAACCAGGTGCCGAGCAGCTCCAGCGCGGCGGCCGGCGTCGCCGCGGTGCGCAGCTCGGCCGCCACGGCGCGGATCGCGTCGTCGGCGACGGTGGTCGGCGTCTGCTGGAGGTACTCGTAGAGCCGGTCCTGCAACCCGCGGGAGTCGAGGTCCTCCCAGGCCACCGTGGCGTCCATCTCCGGCGTGCGCGCCGCGGTCTCGACCAGCGACGTGCCGACCACCGTGAGCTTGGTGTGCGCGCCATGCAGATCGAACGCGTGCACGCGACTACCCCAGTAGTCGCGATAGCGATAGAGGTTGGCGGCCGGGTCGACCACGACGCGGTGCTCGAGGGTGAACTGGTGCGCGGTGTCGAGCGGCGAGATGCGCGCCTCGTTGTACGACGCGTGCACGATGTCGGCGTAGTGGTAGGTGGTCTCGTGCCTGATGCGCAGTCGCCACGACATGTCACACGCTCCATTCGATGACGTGCGTCTCGCGGAAGTAGCGACGGGCAACTGCGGCGTGCACCTCGCCGCACTGCTGCTGGAGCCGTTCGAGGAACCGCGGGAGGTCGTGCATCGCGTCGTTCACGTCGAGGAACTCGAGCTCGGCGCGGATCGGGCCCAGGCGCCGTCGGGCCTCGTCGTCGATCCCGGCCCGCCCCGCGCTCGGGTCGAGATCGCCGAGCCGTTGCTCCGCGGTGGTGAGCGCGTGGTGCACCGAGCGTGGGAACAGCCGGTCGAGCAGCAGGAACTCGACGACCGTCGACGCCTCCACCGCGTGCCGGTAGGTGCGGAGGTAGGCCTCGTAGGCCGAACAGCTCCGCAACGTGGTGGTCCAGCCGGTGCGGCCGAAGGCATCGCCGTAGCGCGCCGAGAGCAGGCGCGAGGTCATGTCGGCGCGTTCGAGGCTCCGACCGAGCAGCAGGAACCGCCACCCGTCGTCGCGGCTCATCGTGGAGTCGACCAGCCCCGTGTAGGCCGCAGTGCGGTCGCGGATCCAGCCGAAGAAGTCGTGACGCAACGGGCCGCGACGGCGCACGCGGGTGCTCATCTCGCGGTAGGTCGTGTTGAAGGTCTCCCAGAGCTCCGACGACAGCACCTCGCGCGCACCGCGCGCGTTCTCCCACGCCGCGCCGATCGAGCACGCGATCGAGCCCGAGAACGTGAGGTCCTGCGCGAGGAGGGCGGTCACCGTCGCGGCATCCGGGTCGGGACCGACGGTGTCGGGCGCGGCGCCCATCGCGTCGAGCAAGGAGCGGCACACCGAGCCTTCGTCGGCACGCCGGTCCTCGAGGAGCAGGTGGTAGTGGACGTCGAGGAGGCGCGCGGTGTCTTCGGCGCGCTCCATGTAGCGCCCGATCCAGTACAGCGACTCCGCGAGCCGGCTCAGCACGACGTCGCTCCCGAGCCGGTCATTGCTGTTGCTGCTGCTGTTGCTGGGGCGCGTCGCGATCCTGGAACGGTCCGAGGGTCGGCGCGCGCGACGGCCGCGCCGCCGGGGCGGGCGCGGGCGGCGCGGGCGACGCCTCTCGCCCCTCGCCGCGGCCGTCGCCGGTCGACGCGAGGATCCACGTGTCCTTCGACC
>DASUMF010000208.1:0-17171 GCA_036277835.1 Acidimicrobiia bacterium | reverse complement strand
GACGCGTGGCTCCGTGAGCAGCATCGTGAGCTCGTGTGCTCTAGAGCTTGAACTTGAAGAACTCGGCCGCGTTGCGGTGCACGATCTGGTCGACCTCGTCCTCGGGCACACCCGCGAAGAGCTTCTCGAGCGCGGCCTCCGAGTTCGGCCAGGTGCCCTCCCAGTGCGGGTAGTCCGAGCCCCACATCAGGCAGCGCAGGCCGGTGAAGCCCCGGTTCGCGATCGCGATCGGGTCCTCCTGGAACGTCGCCTGCACCTGGCGCTTGCAGTACTCCGACGGCGGCATCTCGAGCTTCGGCTTGGCCCAGTGGCCGTGCTTCACGTGCGCTTCGTCCATCTGGAACATCGTCCACGCCAGCCAACCCGCGTTGCTCTCGGTCATGACGACCTTGAGCTCGGGGAACGTGGCCAGCACGCCCGACGCGCACAGCTGCGCGACGGTGCCGATGATGTTGCTGGCGACGGTCGTGTAGTTCGCGACCGCGCCACCTGGGTTGCGGTTGCGCACCGGGTTGGTGCCGAAGCCGACGTGGAACGACAGCGGGATGTCGGCTTCGCACGCTGCTTCCCAGATCGGGTTCCAGTCGGGCCGGTTGTAGCCGAGCTTGGGCGACGTGTCGGGCATCAGCCCCGGCCGCAGGCCCATCGCCGCCGAACGGCGCAGCTCGTCGGCCGCGGCGAGGATGCTCTCGGCGTCCGGCGCGTCCCAGTCGGTGCCGCCGCCGTAGGGCTCCATTGGCAGGGGCAGTGCGATCGACGGCGCCATCACGTTCAGATGTCCGTCGTAGGTCTCGGCCGACCAGTCGTTGGTGCGGCGGCACCGGTCGATGCCGTCGGCGAGCGACTCTCCGGGAAAGAGGCCGGTGCCGCCGTAGATCACCTCGGCCGACACGCCGTCGCGCGCCATCTCGCGCAGGCGGTCCTCGGGCGCGACCTGCGGGCTGCGGTCGAGGCCGGTGCCGTCGTCGACCATCATCATGCGCGGCATGCGCGGCGCGGCGGCTCCTCCTTCCTTTCCTTGGGCTTCCTTGCCTGCGTCGTCGGTCGCGCGCTCGATCCGTGAGAGCACGCCCTCGAGCTCACCGAGTGGGGCGCCCCCGTGCGCGTCGGCAGACACGAGGATCCGCTTCGTCTTCGGCGTCGAGCCCGCCTGGTCCTTCATGGTTGCTGTCATCGAGGAATCCCCCTGTGGTCGGCCGCGCACGAAAGCCGCGATGCGCACGCGCGAGCCTACGTGACGAGACTGTGCGCAGATCGACTGCGCACCCGATCACGAGGAGGAGCCATGGCTGACGCCGAGCGCGTGAAGCTCACCTGCCACTGCGGCTGGAACACCGAAGGCACCGAAGCCGAGGTGTTGACCGAGACGAAGGCGCACGTGCTGAAGGTGCACTGGGTCGAGGCCGACGACGAGGACATCCTCGAGATGGTGACGCCCGCGTAGCTCAGGTCACGACGACGCGGGCCTGCGCGAGGTTGGGGATGCGACGTGCGGTCGCCGTGGCGTCGCCCTCCCGGTGCGAGTGCACCTGACCGGTCACGAAGTACTCGCCCGGGCGGTCCCACGCGTGCTCGGTCGATCGCGACAGCGAAGCTTCGGTGCCGTCGACGTCGTCGTGGTGGAACGGGAACAGACCCGTGCCGTCGAAGTCCCACGCCACGTCGACGATGGTGCCGGCACCCGGGGGCACCGCGGCCTCCAGCGCCAGCTGCACGGGTTCACCGACGCCGACCTCGGCGCGCACGCCGCCGTTGACGGTGACGCTGATCACGGGCTGGATCCCGCGCCGCTCGCTCGCATCGGCGGGCAGGATCACCTTGTTGTCGACGAAGTCGAACTCCGTGTCGACCGGCTCGACACCGTCTTCGACCCACGCGATGAGATCCGCGATCGACTGCTCGATGTAGGGCATGTAGTCGATGAGCCAGGTGGTGCTCGCCCGGTTCGGCAGCGACGGTGCCATCAGCGCCGGACCGTGCTCCGCGTTCTCGATCCAGCGCAGCCGGAACCGCTCGCGCGCACCTTGCTCTCCTTGCGATCCGAGCACCGCGTCGCGGTAGATGATCCCCTGCGGCGGCCACAACGACGAGTCCTTGGTGTGATGGACCCACATCAACTTGCCCGAGTAGTGCCCTGAGTAGCCGACGCCCATCAGCGCCGACTGCAACGGCACCGGATGTTGCGGGTACATCGGGACACCGTCGACGCGCAGCGCGTCGAACTGCATGTCGTCCATGAGGTGGTGCCGTGCGAAGTAGTGGTACGCGAGGAACGCGCGGTTGTCGACGATCACCTCGTCACCCTCGAGCACACCGCTGAACCGCAACAGGTTGGCCTCGCCTTCGCCGTCGCAGTACAAGACGTCGTCGGCGTTCGACGCGCAGTACAGCGCTCGCCCCGCGGCCGGGCCGGAGACCGGTTGCACGAGTGCGCCGAGGCGGTACCCGGAGCCGAGCCCGTCGAGCTCGAGCGCCATCGGGAGATCCATGCCGTCGTTGAGGCTGGCGAACACCGACACCACCATGCGGAAGTTCTGGTGGCGAGGGTCCTCGAACCGCGGGTCCTCGAGGAGGTCGCGGCCGGTGAGCACGCGCGTGACGGTGGCGCGCGTCTGGAGCACGTCGGACGCGACCAGCTCGGGCTGGTCGAAGCCGACGTAGCCGGGCTTCGACCAGAAGTTCTCGAAGTAGCTCGGGTCCTGCTCCATCAGCGACTCGGCCATCGACGTCCAGAGCCACATCTGCCCGAGGGGATGCCCGATCATGTACTCGTCGCCGCGCGGGAACCCGAGGCGGTACAGCATCGCGAGCTCTTCGCGCTGGTGCGTGTCGAGCCCGAGGTACGGATCACCGTGACCGCCGGGTGCCATCGCGTCGGCGATCGCGGTGACGCGGTCGCCGAGGATGCGCTGGCAGTTGAACATCGACGCGAACGACATCGTCTGCGCGCCCTTGATCTTCTCGGTGCTGCCGAACTCGACGATCGGGCCACCGCCCACGAACGGGAGTGCGCCGTCCCACGCATCGGGGGCGTTCTCGAGGCACAGCGGAGAGCGCCGTCCGCCACCCGATCCACCCCACACGTAGCAGTGGTGCGGTGCCTCGCCGTACACCTGCGCGGTGACGAACTTCGCGAGCCGCGCCGTCTCCGCGCTGGCGCGGTGACCGTAGAGCGTCGGGTCGTCGCCGCCCTTCGGGTCGAGGTCGTCGCCGATGTGACCCTGGTTCGACTCGACCATGCACGCGCCGAGGCGCGCGCACATGCGCAGCCCGCCGATCATGTCGCCCATGAGGTCGTTCGCGAACGCGTGCTCGTGCCCACCGTGCGCGCCTTCGAGCGGCTGGAGGATGCGGCCCGCGTACTGCCCGTCGATCGGGAAGTGGCACGCCCATCGCGTGTCGGTGCCCTCGAAGCCACCGTGCACGTAGCGATGCGGGATGGGCGTCTCGTGCTCCTCGTCGATGTCGACGTACGGCACGCCGAAGAACGTGTCGGTGGGCTCGTAGCCCGACACGTCGATGACTCCCCGCCCGATGCCCTGCGTCGTGTCCGTACCCACCATGAGGTGTCCCTCCCGTGTCGCGGTGTCGTCAGTCCGACATCTCGATCGCGCTGAGCGCGGAGGTGTCGGGGATGCCGAGCTTGCAGGTGAGCCCGCCGTCGATCGGCAGGAGCACCCCGTTGACGTACTCGCCCTCGTCCGATGCGAGGTAGATCACGCCGTTCGCGATGTCGCGCGGGCTCCCGAGGCGAGGCGACGGGATGGCGCGCTTCACCGCGCTGATGAACTCCTCGTTCTCGACCATCTTGGTGATGATCTCGCCACCCGTCGGCGTGAAGCCGACGATGATCGCGTTGGACCGGATCCCGAAGAGCCCGTAGTCGACCGCGATCTGGCGCGTGAGCGCGTTGATCGCGCCCTTCGACGCCTGGTACCCGGGCCGGCCGTCGATGGCACGCACACTGGACGCGGCCGAGATGTTGATGATCGCGCCGCCGCCGGCGGCCTTCATGTGGGGGATGGCGTGCTTCGACGTCCAGAGCACGCCGTGCACGCCGGTGTGGAGCACCGCGTCGAAGACCTCGTTCGAGATCTCGTCGACGTGGTTGTCCGGTCGACCGGGCCCCGTCAGGTCGGTGGCGGCGGCGTTGTTGACGACGATGGTGAGCGACCCGTAGGTGTCGACCGCAGCCGCGATCGCCGCCTCGACGTCGGCCTCGACCGCGACGCTTCCCTGCTGGAAGAGCACGCGGCGGCCCTCGGCGCGCAGACGCTGCTCGAGGTCGCTCCCCTTGCCGGCGGAACGACCGGTGAACACGACCGCCGCGCCTTCCTCGGCGAGGCGCTCGAGGATGGTGGTGCCGATGCCGTACGTCGCGCCGGTGACCAGCGCGACCCGTCCGTCGAGTCTCATGCGGTGCCCTCCCCGCTCGCGATCGTGTCGTAGAGGCGGCGGAACGCGTCGGCGAAGCTCGTGCGGCACGGACCGGTGATCGACTGCCGGCGCGTCGGGTCGGCCAGCGTGCCCGCGGGGCTCCCGGGTGCCTCCTGGACGGCGATCGCGCCCTCCTTGCCCGACAGCTCCGACGCCACACGCACCCAGTCCTGCGCGGTCACCGCGTCGTCGCCACACCAGTTGGTGATCGTCGCGGTGGTGCTGGCCGCGTCGAGCAGCGGCTCGAGCTGCCACTGCATGTCGTCGGCGTGGATGGGGCTGTGCGGGTTCGGGTCGCACGGTGCGACCATCGGCTGACCCGCGAGCACCGCCTTGATGTGCATGCCCGGGAACGAGCCTGGCGTGCCCATGAACGTGTTCAGGCGGGTGATGACGACCGGCAGGTCGAACGCCCGCGCGCAGAACCGGGCCACCGCCTCGACGCCGAGCTTCGACGCCGGGCTCGTGGGCGCGTAGGCGGTGGCACCGCGTCCGATCGGGTCGGTCTCGGTGTACGCGTGCCACGGATCGTCGCTCGCGCTGTAGATGCCCATCCCCGACATGACCAGCGCCGCCTTGGCGCGCCGGCAGTGCTGCAGCAGCAGGCCCGCTCCCTCGACGTTGGTGCGCATCGCGTCCTCGAGGTGCGCGAGGTCGGCGCGCATCCACGCAAGGTGCAGCACGTAGGTGAAGTCGTCGGGCAGACCGCTGAAGTCGCCCGCACCGAGGTCGAGCGCGTGCGTGGTGATCCCCGCGGCCTCGAGGCTCTCCCGGGGCGAGATGTCCCGCACCGGCGGACCGGCCGCGGAGGTGAACTGCTCCTTCGTCCGGCCCGCGTCGTCGACGAAGCGCGAGACGCCCCACACCTCGTTCTCGTGCGCGAGGAAGCGCGCCAGCGGCTCGGCCACCGTGCCCGACACGCCGGTGATGAGGATCTTCTCGCCCGAGATCACGCCGTCGCCTCCGGCGCGACGTCGAACTGGTCGATGTAGAACGCGAAGCGCTCGCGCAGCTGCGCGGGGTCGAACCCGAACTGCGCGGCGGTGTACTCGTGGCGACCGTGCTCGGTCTTCGGGTGCGCGGCGACCCAGTCCTCGACGCCGCGGCGCGACGCGTCGTCGAACGGCATGTCGAAGTGGGAGAAGATCCGTTCCACGGTGCCGACCGGATCGGCCATGAGGTCGTGGTAGTGGAGGTCGTAGATCCGCGTGCCAGCGTCGGCGAGACGGTTCCGCACGGCCAGACCGCGCAGCAGCACGATCTCCTCGAACGCGGCCCACTCCCGCCCGTAGCGGACAGGGTCGAAGTCGGTCGTGTTGCCGGCGCGGATGTAGCCGGTGAAGCTCGCGACCGACGGCAGGACGACCGCCGGATCGCGGTGCGTCCACACCAGCCGCGCGTCGGGGTAGGTCTCGAGCAGGACCTGCAGCGCGATGAGGTGCTTCGGGTACTTGAGCACCCACTGCCCCGGCGTGCGCCACTGGAGGTGTTGCAACGTGCGCCGGTGGGCTTCGAACGCAGGCCGGTAGTCGGTGTTCAACAACCACTCGCGGTACGTCGGGATCTCGTAGTACGCGAGGAGTGCCTGGTGGACGAGGCTCCAGTCGTTGAGCATGTTGCACTGCTCGGGGCGCGTCGGCGCGATCGGATGGCGCTGCAGCATCTCGGCCGGGATCATGTCGACGATCGCCTGCACCTGCGCGATGCGCGGATCGGTGGTGAACGTCGCGCGCTCCGGTGGGGGCGACGGCATCGTCATCTCCCAGTAGAGCGGCACCCGGATCCCGTCGGCCTGACCCATGAGCGCGTGCAGGTGCGTCGAGCCGGTCCGCGGCAACCCGACGATGAACAGCGGCGCGGTGATCGTCTCGTCGGCGATGGCCGGGAACCGCTTCCGATCGTCGACGAGGCGGAGCCGCTTGGTCAACAAGCCGGTGATGGTCCCGGCCGCCGCGGCCTCGTGCGGGTCGTCGAGGCGGGCCTCCCGGTTGAGCGCCTCGACGAGCACGTCGAGCGGCTCCTGGAACGGGATGTCGCCGAAGTCGTCGAACCCGGTCTGCTCGCGCGCGGCGGCCAGCAGGTCGTCAGCTCGCAGCGTTCCCCCCACTGGCCGCTCCCCCGGTCGTCGCCGAGCGCACCCTAACGCCAACGCGCCCACTGGTCGACAACACCGTTCACTGGTACGTTGCGCGCACGAGCGCACGCACTTCGGCCGCGCCCGGCAGCGAGGGGGAGCACGATGTCCGACGACCTGACCTGGCTACCTGCGTGGCGGATCCGTGAGCTGATCGGCAAGGGCGACGTCTCTCCCGTGGAGGTGGTCGACCACTTCCTCGGGCGCATCGAGGAGCTCGATCCGAAGCTGCAGGCGTTCGCGCACCTCGACGCCGATGGCGCGCGCGAGCAGGCGCAACGGGCGGAGCGCGCGGTCGCGCGAGGCGACGAGCTCGGCCCGCTGCACGGGCTCCCCACTGCGGTGAAGGAGCACATCGCGGTCGAGGGCATGCCCCGCCTCGGCCTCATGTTCGCGGGCGGCGGCGCACCCAAGGTGTCGAGCCGCGACGACTTCGGCATCGAGCGGCTCCGCAAGGCCGGCGCGATCATCGTCGGCACCAACACGATGATGGCGTCGGGCGCGACGCTGTCGATGGGCGACACACCGGGCGTGTTCGAGGGCTTCAACTGGGACGTCGAGGCCCGCAACCCGTGGGACACGAGCAAGGTGCCGGGCTGGTCGAGCGCCGGTGGTGCCGCGTCGGCGGCAGCCGGGCTGCTGCCCTTCACCATCGGTTCCGACGGTGGCGGCTCGACGCGCCTGCCGGCCGCGTACTCCGGCGTCGTCGGTGTGCACCCCACCGGCAACCTCATGCCGGAGGTCGACTACAGCGCGCCGAGCCTCCCGTCCGGCACGACCATCGGCCCGCTGGCGCGCAGCGTGCGGGACTGCGCGATCGTCACGCAGGTCATGGCGGGCCCCGATGGGCGCGACCCGTTCTGCCTGCCGATCGACCCACCGAGCTACCTCGAGCACCTCGACGACGGCGTCGACGGCTGGCGCTTCGCGTGGACCGACGACTTCGGGTACGGGTCCGTGTACGCGTCGCCCGACAGCCCGGAGGTGATCGAGACCGTGCGGACCGCGGCGATGGGCCTGTCGTCACTCGGCGCGACGGTCGAGGTGACCGACGAGGTGTGGGAGGACTGGACACCGCACCAGATGACGACCGCGGCCGCGTTCGCCCCCGCGTTCCCGGGGATGGAGAAGCCCGGGCCGGAGCAGCTCCAGGCGGCGTTCGAGCTGCGGGCCCGCAACGTCGACCGCTTCCGGCGCATCATCGGGCCGCAGACCCTCCTGCTGTCGCCGACGTCGCAGCGCGTCGCACGCTCGGTGGAAGAGTGGAACGCGGCGTGGACGACCGAGGGTCACACCTACCACGGCGGGAGCTTCGCACCCACGTACACCGCGCTCACCGCGATGTTCAACTGGCTGAAGTTCCCGGCGCTGTCGGTGCCGTGCGGCTTCGTCGACGGCCTGCCCGTCGGGCTCCAGATCATCGGGCTGCCCGGCAGCGAGGACGCGATCTTCCGCGCCGCGCAGGCCTTCCAGCAGGCGTTCCCGCGCGAGGAGCGCCCACCCGTCTCCTGAACGAGCGACCCCGCAAGAGGGAGCGACGATGCCCGACGACCTGACCTGGCTGTCCGCATGGCAGCTCCGCGAGCTGATCGGCAAGGGCGACGTGTCGCCGGTGGAGGTGGTCGACCACTTCCTCGCGCGCATCGAAGAGCACGACCCCACGCTGCGCACCATGGCGTTCGTCGACGAGGCGGGGACACGCGAACAGGCGCGGCGCGCTGAGGCTGCGGTCCGCGCGGGCGACGACCTCGGACCGCTGCACGGCGTGCCCACCGCGGTGAAGGAGCACATCGCGGTCGGCGGCATGCCGTTGATGCCGGCGCTGTACGGGCCGGGCATGCACACGCCCCCGATCGCCAACCGCGACAACCTCGGCATCGAACGGCTCCGCGCGTCGGGGGCGATCATCATCGGCACCAACACGATGATGGGCACCGGTGGCGGCGGCCGGATGAAGGAGCCCGGCGTGTTCGAGCCCTTCAACTGGGACGCCGAAGCGCGCAACCCCTGGGACCCGGGCCGCGTCCCGGGCTGGTCGAGCTCGGGCGGTGCCGCGTCGGCGGCGGCGGGGCTGCTGCCGTTCACGATCGGCTCCGACGGCGGCGGCTCGACCCGGCTGCCGGGCGCGTACTCGGGCGTGATCGGCCTGCACCCGACCGTCGGCCTGTTCCCCAACATCGACTACGACCTCCCGCGCCTGCCGAACGACATCACCATCGGCCCGCTCGCGCGCGACGTGCGCGACGCCGCGATCGTGACGCAGGTGATGGCGGGGCCCGACGGGCGCGACCCGTTCTGCCTGCCGTTCGACGCGCCCGACGTCGTGACGGGTGTCGATGCCGGCGTCGACGGCATGCAGTTCGCGTGGACCGACGACTTCGGGTACGCATCGTTGTACGCCTCGTCCGAGAGCCGAGCCGTGATCGACGTCGTGCGCGACGCGGCGATGGGGTTCCGCAGCATCGGCGCGCAGGTCGAGGCGACCCACGAGGTCTGGGAGGACTGGGCCGAAGGCTCCGCCATCACCGGCGCCGCGTTCAACCCCCCGATGCCCGACCTCCCGCGGCCGACGGCCAGCCAGTTCCAGGCCGGCTTCGAGCGACGGGGCCGCAACATGGCGCGCTTCACCAGGCTGTTCGGTGACGTCGACCTCCTCCTCGCGCCGACCGCGCAGCGCGTGGCGATGACGGTCGACGGCTGGGAAGCGGCGTGGACGACCGACGGCCCGACGTTCCCGGGTGGGAGCTTCGCCGCGACGTACACGTCGCACACCGCGATGTTCAACTGGCTGCGCTTCCCCGCAGTGTCGGTGCCGTGCGGGTTCGTCGACGGCCTGCCGGTCGGCCTCCAGATCGTCGGCCCGCCGGGCAGCGAGGCTCGCATCCTGCAGGCGGCCCAGGCGTTCGTGCGGGCGTTCCCGCGCGATGAACGGCCCACGGTGGCGGCGTGAAGTTCCTCACCGAGTACCCGCTGAGCAGCACCGCCGACGGTGGCGCGTTCAACCGTCACGAGAACATGGCGGAGTTCCTGCGTGTCGCGGAGGAGTCAGGGCTCGACGCGGTCGGGTTCACCGACCACCCCGCGCCGTCGCGCAAGTGGATGGACGCCGGCGGCCACGAGACGCTCGAGCCGTTCGTCGCACTCGGGTTCTGCGCCGGCGTGACCTCGCGCATGCGCGTGATCCCGCACATGACGGTCGCGCCCTACCGCAACCCGTTCATGCTCGCGAAGGCGATCACCACGCTCGACGTCGTGTCGGGTGGGCGGGCCACGATCGGGCTCGGGAGCGGCTACCTGCGCTCCGAGTTCCGGGCGCTCGGCGTCGACTTCTCCGAACGCGGGGCGCTCTTCGACGAGACCCTCGAGGTGCTCGACGGGATCTTCGACAACGACACGTTCGCGTACGAGGGCCGTCACTTCACGGCCGTGGGTCAGATCCTCGAGCCCGGGCCGGTGCAGCAGCCACGCCCGCCCTTCTGGTTCGGTGGCAACACCGACCGGGTGCTGAACCGGGTCGCGAAGTGGGGCGACGGCTGGGCACCCATGACCGGCGGCGCGATGCTCGCCAGCACCACCCGCACCCGACCGATCACGTCGAACGAGCATCTCCGCGAGCTCATCGAGCGCCTCGGCGACCGCCTCGAGGCGCACGGACGGGCGCGTGACGCCGTCGACATCTCCGCGTCGTCGATCGGGTCGTTCGTGAGCCACGCCGACAGCTTCGAGCACCACCGGGAGACGATCGGCGAGCTCGCAGAGGCCGGCGTGACGTGGACGATGTTCCCGTACCCGCGCGACGACTTCGCCGCCGCGCTCGACTACCTGCGTGCCTTCGGCGAGGAGGTCGCCGCGAAGGTGCGTTGACCGCGCGATCCTTGCAAGGCCGACACCAAAGGGGGTTCCCCGTGGACCAGATCGTGATCGTCTCGGGAGACGGGCACGCGACACCGCTCGTGCCCGACGTCATCGGCTACCTCGATCCGCAGTACCGGAGTCTCGTCGACGACCTGATCCGCGAGAACGTGCTCTACGTGAACGGCCGCGCGACACCGGCGCGTCCCCCGCGTCTCACCGTGCCCATGTTCGACGAGCGTGGCCTCGTGCGCTCGGGCGGCGAGTTCGGCGCGTCGAACCCGCGGATCCGTCTCGAGCAGATGGATGCCGAGGGCATCGCGGGTGAGATCATCCACGGCGGCACCCAGGTGGCGACGCTGCCGTTCTACAGCTCGTCGAACGCGCCGCAACCCCCCGACGTGCGCGCCGCGGGCGCGCGGGCGTACCACCGTTGGCTCGCCGACTTCATGGCCGACGCCGCCGGTCGCCTGTTCGGCGTGGCCGAGCCGGGTCCGTGCCTCGACATGGACGAGACGGTGCGCGAGTTGGAGTGGGTGGCGGCGCACGGCTTCGTGTCGGTCGGACCTCCCGGCGTCACCGGTGATCCCGACCTGCCGGCGTTGTACGACGACTACTTCGAGCCGTTCTGGGCGGCGTGCGAAACGCTCGGGCTCGTGATCTCGGCGCACGCAGGATGGAACGGTCAGCAGCGCCCGACGTCGGAGTGGGGCGTGTCGACCCACATGATGGGCGACGGCGAGACCACCGGCGGCCACGACTTCGCGACGATCCACAAGATGATGCAGGAGCGGAACTCACCGATCCGGTTGCTGCTCCAACAGCCGCGCCGCCCGATGTGGCAGCTGATGGCGGGCGGCGTGTTCGACCGTCACCCCGGTCTGCGACTCGCGCTCACCGAGATCCGCGCCGACTGGGTGCCGGACACCATCGACCTCCTCGAGGCCCGCTTCGCCGAGCTCCACCCGCCGTGCGCGAAGACGCCGCGCGAGTACTACGCGGACAACTGCCTGATCATCCCGTCCTCGCCGCACCGGTCCGAGGTCGAGATGCGCCACGAGATCGGCGTGGAGCAGTTCGGGTTCGGTCAGGACTTCCCGCACTGGGAGAGCACCTGGCCGAACACGCTCGACTGGCTGCGCCACGCGTTCCACGACGTCGAGGAAGCGGAATTGCGCGCGATGCTCGGCGGCAACGTCATGCGCTTCTACGACCTCCCCGAAGCCGAGCTGACGGCGGTCGCGGAGCGCATCGGGCCGAAGCCCGACGACATCCTGGGCGAGCACCACGTGTCGGAGGAGCTGGTCGAGCACTTCGACCGGCGCGCCGGCTACCTGCGCTCGGCCGATCCGGTGTTCGCCGACGAGCTCGACGCGGCACTCGCGCCCGACCTCGCGCCACTCGTCACGTCGCGCTGAGCGCGGCAGTTCACCAGGCGACGACGCCGTCGGCCCGGAGCTGGTCGACGGCGTCGGCGTCGTAACCGAGCTCGGCGAGGATCTCGCGCGTGTCGGCGCCGAGCACCGGCGGTGGACCGGCGACGCGCGACGGTGCAGTCGAGAAGTCGACGAAGCGACCGGGCTGCTCCAGCGGACCCCACACCGGGTGGTCGAACGACACGACCCACCCCTGCTCGACCGCGTCGGCGTCGTCGAAGAGCCGCGTGCCGCCGTCGAGCTCGACGATCTCGCACGGCACACCGGCGGCGTCGAGGGTCGCGAACCAGTCGGCGGCGGACCGCGTGCGGAACACGGCCTCCAGCGCGGGGGCGCTGGCCTCCTGCCCCGTCGCCTCGCACAGGACGCGGCGGTGGACGTCGGCGGCGGCCGCGATGCACAGCCAGCCGTCGGCGGTCTCGTAGAGCCGGTGGAGCGCACCCAGCCCCATCTGCGCGCCGTCGAGGTGCGGCCGGGTCGGGAGCTCGTCGGGGCCCACGAACGCGTCGGACGCGAGGAACAACCCCGCGGTGAGGATGTCAGCCTCGATCTTGCTGCTGGTGTCGTCGCGTTCGGCGGCGAGGTCGCGCGCGAGCAGACCTTCGAGGACCCCGACGACCGACAGCATGCCGGTCGCGGCGTCGCACATCCCGAAGCGGTACCAGGTCGGGTGGCCCCCGTTCGGTGTGGCGCCCTGCTCGTACTCGTGGCCGCACACCGCCTGGCCCATCTGGTCGACGCCCGGCCAGGTGGCGAGTGGACCGGTGCTGCCGTACGCGGTGACGTGGCAGAACACGATCCGCGGGTTGATCGCGCGTGCCTGCTCGTAGCCGAAGCCGAGGCGCTCGGCGACCCCGGTGCGGAGGTTGTAGTGCAACACGTCGGCCGAGGCGATGAGCTCGGCCGCGATGCGCTGCCCGGCGTCGGACTTCAGGTCGATCGCGATGCTGCGCTTGCCGCGCTGGCACGCGACCCACGTCGACTCCCCTGGTTGGCCGACCCCCGGGCCGACGGCGTCGATCTTGATCACCTCGGCCCCGAGGTCGGAGAGGATCATGGGGCCGAAGGGCCCGGCGAGCGCGATCCCGAAGTCGAGGACCCGGACGCCGGCGAGCGGACCGCGGCCGCCGGTGTGGACGGCATGCGAGGAGCCGGTCGACGTCGGCCACGCCATGGGGTCGAGCGCAGGTTCGTGCTCGCCCAGCGCGGGCGGTGCCGACGGCGCGAACGCCGGCTCGTCACGGTCGGTGCGGAACCCGCGGCCGAACTGACGCACGCGGCCGACACCCGGCACGTCCACCGAGACGACCGCACCGTTGTGCTGCAGCTGCGGGTGGTCGAGGGCGGACTCCGCCGACCCGACCGGTTGGCACGGCACGTCGGCGGCCTGCAGGAGCTCGACCCACTCGTCGCGTGGGCGTTCGAGGTAGAGCTCGCGCACCGTGTCGAAGTACGCCTTGCGCTCGTCGTACTCGCCGAACGCGGCGGCCATCGGATTGATCTCCATCGGGTCGCGCCCGAGGTGCGCGAGCGCGACGGGGACCCCCTGTGGCATGGGGTGGAACCACTGGCCATCGCCCGCTTCGAAGCACGGGGTCGGCGGGAACTCCTTGATGCGCCACAACTCGTGCAGCGGCGGCGTCGGACGTTCGGCGCGCTTCCACACCTGCGTCATCCAGAGCAGCGCACCCTGGGCGAGCGACGTCTCGACCCAGTCGCCGCGACCAGTGCGTGCCCGCGCCACCAGCGCGGCGCGGATCCCCACCGACGCGAGCAGCGCGGCACCGAGGCTGGGCAGCGGCGTGTGCAGGTACACGGGCCCGGGCCGAAGTCCCGGCTGCTCGTTCTGGAGGCCGAGGCGCGCCTGCACCAACCCGTCGATGGCTGGGCGGTCGCGATGGACGCTGTTCCTCCCGTACCCGGTGATCGAGCAGTACACCAGGCGGTCGTTGTCGCGACGGACGGTGGCCTCGTCGATGCCCAGTCGCGTGGTGGTGCCGGGCGCGAACGTCTCGACGAGCACGTCGGCGTCGCGCGCGAGCTCGCGGAGCTTCGCCGCGCCGTCGGAGGTGTCGAGGTCGAGCACGACGCTGCGCTTGCCGCGGTTCCACACCACGTGGCCGGCCGCGTGTCGCATCGGGTCGCCTTCGGGCGGCTCGATCTTCACGACCGTCGCGCCGCGGTCGGCCAGCAACATCGTGGTGACCGCTCCCGCGGTGTCGCGCGACAGGTCGAGCACGGTGAGACCTTCGAGCGGCAGCGTCATCGGTACGGCTTCCCCCTCAGTACGGCTTCCCCTCAGTACGGCTTCTTGGTGAACCCGCCGTCGACGAGGATGGTCTGGCCGGTGACGAAGCTCGCGGCGTCGGAGCACAGGAACAGCGCCATGTCGGCGAGATCCTCCATGCGACCGAGGCGCTTCACCAGCTGCCCGCCCACGAGCGCGTCCTCGATGCCCGCGCGTGTGGGATCGGTCATCCACTCGACCGCCGCCTCGGAATCGACCAGCCCGGGCGCGATGCCGTTCACGCGGATGCCGTCGGCGGCGAGCTCGCCGGCGAGCGACACCGTGAGCGCGTTGAGCGCGAGCTTCGACACGCCGTAGGCGCCGCCGCCCATGTACGCGGCCATCGACGAGTGGTTCACGATCGCGCCGCCACCACGCGCCGCCATGGACGCGCGGCACGCGATCGAGCACACCAGCGCGCCCATCACGTTGACGTCCATCACGCGTCGCCACTCGGGGAGTGCCTCGCGGGTGTATGGAAGTTGGGCGTGATGGAGGTGGATCCCGGCATTGTTCACGAGGATGTCGATCCCACCGAGCTGCGCGTCGGCCGCGGCGGCCATG
Source organism: Acidimicrobiia bacterium (assembly GCA_036277835.1). Lineage (GTDB taxonomy): Bacteria > Actinomycetota > Acidimicrobiia > IMCC26256 > DASPTH01 > DASUMF01. The sequence goes on along the minus strand of DASUMF010000208.1, from coordinate 2,461 downwards.
CGGTCGGCGCCGTCGGCGTCGGTCACGTCCATCTCGACGGAGACGGCGCGCGCGCCGTTGGACACGAGCTCCTTGACGACCCGCTCACCGGCCGCGGGATCGAAGTCGGCGACGACGACCGCCGCGCCCTCGGCGGCGAAACGGTGACCGTAGGTGCGACCGATCCCGGCGCCCCCACCCGTGATGACCACCACCTTGTCCTCGAAGCGCTTGTCCTCGGAGCGCTGGGCCATGGTGACTCCTCTCTCGTGCGTGCTACGACGCGGGCGCGAACAGCGGGAGCGTGTACCCGGGCGCGACCTCGCGGAACGTGACCTCGACGGGCATGTCGGCCCGGAGGTCGTCCTCTGCGCAGTCGACGATGTCGGTGACCACCATCAAGCCGGGCTGCTCGTCGAGCTCGACGACCGCGAGCACGTAGGGCAGGCGCTCGAGGAAGTACGGGTCGAAGGGCTGCAGCGGGATCGTCCACGTGTGCAGACGGCCCTTGCCCGAGACCCGCGTCGGCGTGAGCGAGGTCGAGAGGCAGAAGCGGCAGACCGGACGCGGCCAGTGCACGAACTTGCCGCAGTTGTCGCACTTCAGGATCCGCAGCTCGTGCGCGTCGACACCGTCCCAGAAGAACTGGGTGAGCGGGTCGTCGCGCGGCGGGACGGGCGGGCTGTTCTGGGCGGTGAGCTCCGTGGTCATGGTCGCGTCCTGTCTCTCTAGTTCGCCGTCAGCAGCACCACGCCGCCGAAGGGCCCGACGGCGTTGCTCCACACCGCGACCTCGGCGCCGGGCACCTGGCGCTCGCCGCACTCGCCGCGGAGTTGGCGCGTGGCTTCGATGCAGAAATTCGCGCCGTGGCGGCGCCCGACGTTGCACGCACCACCATCGGTGTTCAGCGGGATGCTCCCACCGAGCCGGGTGTGCCCTTCCTTCACGAGGTCCTTGGCCTCGCCGGCACCACAGAAGCCGAGCCCCTCGAGCCACTGGAACGTGATGATCGTGAAGCCGTCGTACAGCTCGGCGACGTCGACGTCGCTCGCACGGAGGTCGGTCCGGTCCCACAGCTGCTCGCCGCAGTACCACGGCGCGGTCTGCGACTGCTCGGGCAGCAACGCGAAGTCGAGCGCGGCGATGGCCGACAGCGCCGAGGCCTCGACGAACACCGGCTTCGTGCGCCAGTTCCGCGCGCGCTCCTCCGTGGTGAAGATCACCACCGAGCCCGCGTCGACCGGGTAGTCGCAGTCGAAGAGGCGGGCCGGCTTGCTGATGTAGCGGGCGGCGAAGTAGTCGTCGACGGTGATCGGCTCGCGCAGGAGCGCGTCGTCGTTCAACGACGCGTGGTAACGCTGGTTCACCGCGTTGAGCGCGAAGTGCTCCTCCGTCGCGCCGAACCTCGCCATGTAGCGCTGCATCTCCCAGCCGCCGATCGTCGCGGCGGAGGCACCGGACCCGAACGGCGCGGAGAACTGCTGGTCGCCCGGAGCCGTGCGCGGTGGCGTCGGCGCGTCGGACGCGCCGCGGGCCCCGAAGCTGGGCATCTGGTTGATCACCCGGAACGCGGCCACGGTGTGCGCGTACCCAGAGGCGACGGCGGCGATCGCCTGGCACGCCGGTTGCACGAAGGCCGGTCCGGCCATGCAGTCCGAGTACCAGTTCACCGGCGACATGCCGAGCGTGTAGGCGATGTCCAGCGACATGCCCCCGCCCATCGCGGTGATGCCGTCGATGTCGGACGCCTGCATGCCGGCGTCGTCGATGGCGGCTTGGAACGCCTGCCGCGAGAGCTCACGCTCCGACAGGCCGAGACCTCGACCGACTTGCGAGTAGCCGAGGCCGACGATGGCAACACGATGCGTCTTCATCGCCGCTTGCCTATCACGCCCGGGCTTGCGCGCACACGGCCGCCAGCGCGCCGACGCGCCTCCAGCGGTTCGTGCATACTTCGCGGATGCCGCTCATCGACATCCACGTGATCAAGGGCTCGTGCACGCCCGAGCAGAAGCTGCAGATGATGCAGGAGACGACCGAGATGATCGGCCGCGTGCTGGCCGAGCCCGTGAAGGACCTCACCTGGGTGCGCGTCATCGAGGTGGGCGAGGACGAGTGGATGATCGCCGGCGAGGTGTTCACGCTCGAGCACGTGCGAAAGCTGCGCGCGGGCGAGCTCGGTCGCTGAACGAGCCGGCCAGTTCGGAGATGCCGCGCGTCGCGCTCGTCACGGGCGCCAACGGCGGGATCGGGCGCGTGCTCGTGGCCCGGTTCGAGGAAGCCGGCATCGCGGTGGCGGCACTCGACCTCGATCCGTCGGTCGGTGCGCTCGCGAGCGACGTCGACGGCGCGCGCGTCCACCCGATCGTCGTCGACCTCACCGACGTCGCGGCCATCGAGGACGCACTCGGCGAGGTCGCCGATGTGCTCGGGCCGGTCGACGTGCTCGTGAACAATGCAGGCGTGATGCACAAGAAGGCGC
>DASUMF010000207.1:0-2678 GCA_036277835.1 Acidimicrobiia bacterium | reverse complement strand
GGGAGCGGGATGCCGATGTCGGGGATGTAGCCGAACACATAGCGGGCCGGGATGTTGAGCGCCCGGCAGAACGTGATGGCGAGGTGCGCGAAGTCGCGGCAGACGCCCTGGCCGGCCCGGTACACGTCGGCCGCGGTCGTCCACGGGTTCGACGATCCGGGCACGTACTCGAGGTAGCCGTGCACGTAGTCGGCGATCGCCTGCACGCGCGTCCACCCGGGCGGCGTGTCGGCGAAGCGCTGCCAGGCCTCGTTCCCGAGCTCGTCGGAGAGGCAGAAGCGGCTCGGCATCACGAAGTGCAGCAGGTCGTCGGAGAGGGCATGGGGCGGAACCTCGCGCGCGCTCGGGATCACCGGATCGGGATCAGCGGTGCGCGCCACCTCGGCCTCGTAGGAGATGCGCACGTGACCCGCCTCGAGCACGAACCGCTCGCAACGGTTGCCGTAGCGATCCACGTAGCTGTGGTGCTCGGCGTCGGTGCCCCACCGCTCGCGCTGGATGGTGAGGCCGTCGACCAGGGCGGGCGCGACCTGCAGCACCGCGGCATACCGGCTCGTGCTCTGCAACCCGAGCGTGCACCCGACGTTCAGCCGCAGCGCGCGTGATGCACCCGGCACCGGATCCCCGGCGGAGGGCCCGGCAGGCGGGACGGCGGTCAAGGCGCCACCATAGGAGATCGATGGCAACGCCGGGTCGTGTGTCGCGCGTCAGGCGGTGACCACCACCCGCGCGCGAGCGAGGTTCTCCACCGCGAGCCCCTGTCCCTTGAGGCCGTCGCGGTGCCCACCGGCGCGGAAGGTGACGAAGTACGTGCCTGGTTGCGTGAACGAGTGCGTCGCGTCGAGCGTCAGCGTCTCGCTGTCGGTCTCCGCGCTCACGCGCTCCATCCCGCGACCGGAGCCCTCGAAGTCCCACTCGCCGTAAGCGACGAACCCCGAGCCCGGCGGTTGCACGGCCACACCTTGCAGGCGCACCGGCTCGCCCACCTTCACCTCTGCCTTCGCGCCGCCGTTCGCGGTGAGCGACACCACCGGCTGCACGCCGCCGCGCTCGCCGGCGGTCTGCGGCAGCACGACGCCCCCGTCGCCCGTGAACTCGTACGTGGTGCCCGGCGACGGCGCGATGCCCTCCTCGGCCCAGCGCACGAGGTCACGCAGGGCCTGCGACGTCGCGCCGTAGTACGACACGAGCTCCGCGTTCCACTTCTTGCCGTCCTTCTGATTGGTGACGGCGGGGAGCAGCATCTCGGGGTCACCGTGGGGCGAGTTCTCGATCCACCACATGCGGTACCGGTCGTGGCGGCTGTCGCCCTGCCGGTCGACGATCTTGTGCGTCCACCCCACGGCGCCGTTCGGCCACACCATCGAGTCACACGTGGTGTTGATGTGGATCACCTTGCCCTCGAAGACGCCCGAGTGGCCCTTGGGACCGCCTCCCGCACCCGCGCCGGTCGACGGGAGCTGCGGGTAGATCGGCTTGCCGTCGAGCATCCACGCCGACAACCCGTTCCACTCGGGGTCGAGCTCGCTGCCGTCGGCCGGGAGATCGAGCTGGTGCAGGTACATGTGGCACCACGCCACGAACTCGCGGTTCGACACGCGCACCTGGTCGCCCGGTTCCACGTCGTCGAAGAGGTCGGCGTGCGACTCGATGCTCGTGACGAGCGTGCCGCCCTCGGCCTGCGTGCACGGCAGCACGCGGCCCTTGGCCTTGCCGCTCAGGAACTCGATGCGCGCACCGAAGTAACGGGTCACGTCGTCGACGTTCTCGGTCAGGCGGATCGCGGACGACATGTCGGAGACCGCACCGGCCGACGCGAGCCGACCGGCGAGCGTGGCGACGCCGAGCTGGCTCGCCATCACGACCTCCTTCACGGTGGTCGTGAGATCGAACAGCAGGTGCTGCAACCGCTCCGGTTCGTCGTGGCCGATGTACCCCGGTGTGTTCCAGAAGTCGTCGAAGTACGGGCTCATCTCCGCCTGCATCAGCAGGCCCCACACCCACGGCGCGAACTGCCAGAGCTGGCTGAGCGCCGCACGCGGGTAGCCGTGACGCATCACCGCGACGAGGCCGTCGCGCTCCGCGGTGGTGAGCGTCGCGAACGGGTCACCGCTGCCGCCCGGTGCCATCGCGTCGACGATGTCACCGAGCTTGTGGCGGGCCTGGAGCCACCAGTACCCCTCCGCCGACCACGACGAGTGGTTCGAGCCCGAGTAGCACATGTGCGGAGCCGCACCGGCCCACACCTCCGGGCCGTTCTCGATGCACGACATCGTCCGGCCGCCACCGCCGCTCACACCCCACACGTAGCCGTGGTGCGGCTGGGCGCCGTACATCGCCTCCGCGATCTGCCAGCTGAACTTCGCCGACTCCACGCTCGCGCCCCAGTTCTCGACGTCGTCGTTGAAGCCGTGGCCGGGCGCCGGGAAGTGACCCTGGTTCGACTCGACGAGATACGCGCCGAGCTCCTCGAACGCGAGGTCGAAGAGCCACTCGCCGTTCATCATCGCGGCGAGTGTGTGCTCGTGCCCGCCCATGCCGCCCTCGAGGTACTGCACCAGGCGACCCGAGTAGAGCTCCTCGGGCGGGAAGTAGAAGGAGAACCGCGTCTCGACCCCTTCGAACCCGCCGTGCACGAAGCGGTGCCGGCGGGGCGCGTCGCGCCACTCGTCGACGTC
>DASUMF010000206.1:0-8582 GCA_036277835.1 Acidimicrobiia bacterium | reverse complement strand
CCGCGGCAGGTCGCGACGACGAAAACGAGCGCATCGCGCGTGGGCCGTATGCGGTGGTCTCCAACTCCGACCCGTACACGTACGTCGGGCGCCGTGCCGTCACGATCGCACCGGCCGCCGCGCTCGACGGGCCGCTCGCCGTCACCGTGTTCGGCAGCCTTCGGCTCACCCTGCTCCTGCGCGCCGCCGCGTCGGCCGCCTGGCGGGCGAGGTTCGTCGGCCAGTCGCCCGACATCACCCAACTCGCCGACGTCCGGCACGTCACGCTCGCGTCCGAGCGACCGTTCCCGTGGCAGGTCGACGGCGACCACCTCGGGAGCACCACGCGCATCGACGTCGGCTACGAGCCCGACTGCCTCAGCCTCGTCGTTCCCTGCGCACCGCGAGCGCGACATCAGGCACGTCGCTGATCACCGCGTCGACGCCGACGTCGATCAGGCGCGCGATGTCGCCCGGCTCGTTCACCGTCCACACGTTCAGCTGTACGCCCACGCGATGCGCGACGTCGACGATCTCCGCCGCGCTGCGGCCCGCCATCATGTGGATCCCCGGATGGACCGCCGCGTGCCCTCGGCCCGCGGCGAGGCCGACCAACTCGTGCGGATCGCCGACGAACGCGAGGAACCCGGTCGGAAGGTCGGGCGCCAGACGGTGCACGTGGTCGATCGACTCCAGCCAGAACGACGACACGAGCGCGTGGTCGACCCGACCGCGCGCCGCGAGGAGCTCGACCACCAGTTCGCTCACGCGATCGGTCGGGTCGTGCCCCGCCGTGTCGGGAAGGTTCTTGATCTCGACGTTCACGAGCCGGCCGCTGCACACGTCGAGTGCGTCGGCGAGTGTCGGAACGTCGGGCGCGTGCTCGCGCATCTCCTTCGCCGTCCGCATCGACACCAATCCCCATGGCCCGACCGCGTCGTGCACCACCACGAGCTGGTCGTCGGCGGTGCGGTGCACGTCGAGCTCCACACCGTCGGCGCCCAGCTCGACCGCGCGCGCGAACGCCGCCAGCGTGTTCTCCGGCGCCTCGCGATTGGCGCCGCGATGGGCGAGGACCAGGGTCACGGCGAGGCCTCCGACGGACAGCCCGCGCGCACCGCACCAAGCGCGCGATGCGCGCGCGACCCGAGAAATTCCTGGTCAGGCCCTTGCACAGGTCACCAGAGGGTTAATAGTGTCGTGATCGGAGCTGCACCGCCCGAGCCGGTACGTCGAAGGGCTCGAGCTTGAACATCGAGCGGGACCGTCCTGGGGGGACGTCCTGAGAGGACCGGAGGACACGGTGGCACTGACCTGGGTCCGTACCCACGACTGGGACAACCTGGCCTGGCGTGCACGCTCGGCGTGCCGCGACAGCGACCCCGACGTGTTCTTCCCCATCGGCAGCACCGGCCCTGCCTTGGAGCAGATCGAGACCGCGCGTCGCATCTGCACCGCGTGCACCGTGCGCGACGAGTGCCTCGAGTTCGCCCTCGCCACCAACCAGGAAGCCGGGATCTGGGGCGGGATCACCGAGGAAGACCGCCGCAAGCTCCGCAAGGCGTGGCTCGCCGACCAGCGCATGTACGCAAGCTGAACGACACGGCTCAGAGCGTCGCCGTGCCGGCCTGACGCACCGGGATCTTCAGCCGCACCAACGTGCCCGTGCGCCCCGCTTCGGGCGTGCCGAGGCGGCCGTCTCCTGCCGACATCTCGATGGTCCCGTTGAGCTCGGTGGTGACGAGCGCCTGCACGATCGACAGCCCGAGGCCGATCGAGGCGCCGATCGAGAACGTCGACGGCAACCCGACCCCGTCGTCGATCACGTCGACGAGGAGCTCGCCTTCGCGGCGCGACAGGTGTACGCGCACGCAACCCTTCGGACGCCCCTCCACGAGCGGGAACGCGTGGTCCACCGCGTTCTGCATGAGTTCGTTGAGCACGACCGCGAGGGGTGTTGCGAGGTCGCCGGGCAGGTAGCCGGCGTCGCCGACGACGTCGAACCGGAGGTCGGCGTCGAGCGACGCCACCGTCTCCTGCACGACGCGCACGAGCGGCTGGATGATGTCGTCGAAGCGGACGACGTCACGCGGGTCACGCGACAGTGTCTCGTGCACCACCGCGATCGCTCGGATGCGGCGCTCCGACTCCTCGAGCGCGGCGCGCGCCTCGGGCGACTGCAGGTGGCGACCCTGGAGACGGAGCAACGCCGCGATGGTCTGCAGGTTGTTCTTCACCCGGTGGTGGATCTCGCGGATCGTGGCGTCCTTCGAGATCAGCAGCCGGTCGCGGCGCCGGAGGTCGGTGACGTCACGCAGGAGCATGAGCACGCCGACGATGTCATCGTGCTCGAGCAGTGGGATCGCCTGCACGAGGACCGACGTGTCGCCCTGCTCCACCTCCTCGGTGACGGGAAGGCGGGCGCGCATCGAGATGTCGACCGCGTCCTGGTCGAAGCCCATCTCCGCGAGGTGCAGCCCCGACGTGTAGGAGTGGATCCCCATCCGGTGCAGTGAGCTCACCGCGTTCGGGCTCGCGAAGCGCACCCTCACGTCGGGATCCACGAGGATCACGCCGTCGCCGACGCGGGGGGCGTCCTCGAACTCGTCGTCGTCCTGTCGGAAGGGGAAGTTCCCCTGCGCGATCATCCGCGCGAAGCGCTCGAAGAGATCGAGGTAGTGGTGCTCGAGCTCGCCGAGCTGGCGTCCGATCGAGGTGCGCGTCTCGCGCGTCACCACTGCGACGACCTCGTCGTTGACGCGGACGGGGATGCACTGCGCCAACACCTGTTCGCCGTCGCCCAGCAGTGTTGCGGTTCCCTCGACGATCTCGCCGGTGCGCAGCGCTGCGGCCACGAGCGGTCGTGCGACGTCGTCGACGACGGCGCCGACGAGGTCCATCGGGTACACGGTCTGACCGGTCGTGGGGCGGACCTGGGCCAGGATCACCGAGCGCGAGCCCTGTTCACCCTCGATCGGCGCGAGCAGCAACAGGTCGGAGAAGCAGAGGTCGGCGAGGGGCTGCCACGACGCGGCGAGGCGTTGGACGTGGCGCAGCGTCTCGCCCCAGAGAGCCGTCTTCGTGCGCGCTTGCTCGAAGAACATCGTCATAGCGCCGGGTCCAGGGTATCCGTGGGCCCCGTGTCGCTCGGCGCCCCCGCCACGGCATCGTGCGCGAACAGGCACTCCCCGACCCGGGCCAGCCCGGCGACGTCGGTGATGTCGGTGTCGAAGTTGGGAACCCGCACGACCACGTCGGGGAGGCGCGCGAGCTCGGCGCGCAACTCGGCCTCACGTCGCGCCACCACCTCGTAGTCGTGGAACGAGTCGCCCAGCGTGCGCAGCACCCGTGCGGTACGGGTCGCGTCGGTCAGCGCACCCCCGAGGCTCGACAGGTCGTCGGCCAGTGTCTCGGACTCCTGTTCGAGCGTGGTGGCCGCGCGGTCGCCGTCGACCGAGAGCAGGTAGTCGGGCAGGGTCTTGTTGAGCACGAGTGCACCGAGGTGGAAGTTCCGGGCGCGCAGCTCCTCGCAGAAGGTCTCCGCTTCGCGCAGCGGCGCACCTTCCAACGTGGTGACCACCGCGAAGGTGGTGCGTCGATCGTGGAGCAGCGCTTCGACAGCGTTGGCGCGCTCGACGAACCCGGGGTACATCGACTGGAAGTTCAGGAAGAACTCGGCGATGTCCTGGAGGAACTGGCTGCCGAGCACGCGGTCGGCCAGGTTGTAGAACGGGCGGCTCGCCACGTTGATCATGCGGGCGCCGCGCCCACCGCTCACCCGGTACGGCATCGTGAGCCACCGCAGCAGGCGCCCGCCGAAGAACTCGCTCATGCGCGCCGGCGCCTCGAGGAAGTCGATCGCGTTGCGCGTCGGCGGGGTGTCGACCACGATCAGGTCGTAGACCCCGCTCGCATGGAGCTCGTACAAGCGCTCCATCGCGATGTAGTCGTGGCTCTGCACGAACCGGCTCGTGAGGTTGTGGTAGAGGCGGTTGTCGAGGATGCGATAGGCAGTTGCTTCGTCGGGTGCGTGGCGGAGCACGAGCTCGTCCCACGACCGCTTGGTGTCGAGCATGGCCGCGTAGAGCTCGCCGCGCGGTTGCACGCCGAGGCCCGAGTACGCGTCGAGCGGCACCCGACGCTCCACGTTGCCCACCGATTCGAGGCCCAGCGCATCGGCGAGGCGCCGCGCCGGGTCGATCGTCAGCACGAGCACCTTGGCACCGAGGCGCGCCGCCGCGGTGACCGCCGACGCGGCCGCCACCGACGTCTTGCCCACCCCACCCGAACCGCAGAACACGACGACCTCACGCGAGGCGAGCAACGCCTCGAGCGATCCCGACGCCGGCGCGCTCACAGGATCACCCCAGCTCCTGACCCAGCGCGTCGGCGACCATGTGCGTCACGCGCAGCCCGTGGTCGCGCACGAACAGGTAGGGCACGAGCAGCAGATCGAGGTCGACCTCGTCGCGGAGCCGCCCCAGGTAGGCCGACCGGCTCCTGCGGAGCGACACCGCGAGCTTGGCCGCGTCGAGCACTGCGACCGCACCCGGTCCGCTCCCCCGTTCGAGGCGAGCGACCGCGTCGGGCGCGCGCATGGCGTCGAACGCCTCCTCGTCGGCATGGGTGAACAGCTCGGGGAGCACGCGGTTCACGATCACCGCGCCGAGCGGCACCGCCAGCTCCTCGCGAGCGCGGGCGACGAGCTCGATCGTCTCGTTCACCGGCATCTCCTCAGGGGCGGTCACCACGTTCAGCGCGGTGAGCGCCGGGTCGGCGAGGAGCTCGACCATCCAGTCGGTCTGCTGGCGGATCGGGCCGACCTGGACCAGCTCCTGGATCGCACGCGGTGCGTCGAGCTGGCTCACCACGTGGCCAGTCGCGGCTGCGTCGACCACGATCAGGTCCCAGGGCGCGCGACCCTGCAACGCCTCGCGGAGCTCCCAGCACACCTTGCCGACCGTGAGGATCTCCTTCACGCCGGGCGCCGCGTTGGCCACGAAGTCGAACGCGCGCGCAAGCGGTCCGATGCGCCCCACCACCGGCACGCGTGCCTGCACCCGCAGGTACTCGCGCAGCGACGCCTCCGTGCTCATCTGCATCGCGGAGATGCCGGGATGGATCGGACGCGGCTCGAACCCGACCGGTGGGTGCTCGAACAGCGCGGTGAGGTTCCCCTTGCCGTCGACCTCGACCAGCAGCACCTGTTGGCCGCGCTCGGCCGCGAGCAACGCGGTCGCGGCGGTGACGGTGCTCTTCCCGACGCCGCCCTTCCCGGTGAAGAAGAGGAGCCGGCGATCGAGCAGGTCGGGCGCGGAGCCCACGGGCTGGGCCTAGCGCCCGAACCCGACGTGCTTGGAGGAGCCGTCCTCGTCGATCTCGACGTAGGCGATCTTCGACGCGGCGGCGCCGATCCGTCGGCCCTTCACGTCGGTGACCCACACCACGGGCGACCCACCGGCGAGGGCGGCGTCGATCTGCGCGATCACCTCGTCGGCGGTGCCGTCGACCTCGACGGTCAGCTCTTTGGCGGTTTGCACGACACCGATCCGAATCTCCATGCCCGGGAATCTAGTGGCGCCGACTCGGCTCCCATGCCCTCGGGCGGCTGCCCTCGAGCCATGCACGGTCGTGCGCTGCGGCGGGCTCAACCGTCCTCGTCGACCACGTACGAGAGCTGCGCGAGGAGCTGCGGGTCGTCGGGCTCGTCGGCGTCGGCGCGCAGGAAGCGCCGCAGCGACACCCACAGCACCACCGAGTAGGCCAGGCACACGGCACCGGCCAGCACCAGCGTCTCGCCGACACCGATCGCGTCGGCGAGGAAGGCACCGACCAACGACGTGATGGGGAGCGAGCCGATCATCCCGAGCATCGCGATCGACATCACGCGGCCGCGCAGGGCGTCCGGCACGTGGTGCTGCACCAGGTTCTGACAGATGGTGATGCTCGCGAACTGGAACGCTCCCGCCACGCCCACCACGACGATCGCGGGCGCCACCGACGTCTGCAGACCGATGAGGGTGAGGAACACCGACGCGATCACGACGGTCAACGGGAGCACCAGGCGTGGGCGGAGGTGCCCGAGCCGCGCCAGCGCGAGGATCCCGACGGTCGCGCCGATGCCCACCGCGGCCTGGAAGTAGCCGAAGTACGTCTGGCCGAGCGCCTTCGACCCGTCGGCGAGCACCTCGGTCGTGAACACGACCGTGAGCGGTTGGTACACGTTGCCGAACAGCATGATCACGACGATGGTGATGATCGGCACCGCCACCTCGGGTGTGCGTCGCACGTAGGCGAACGCCTCGGCGATCGCGCTGAAGCCCGCACCGCCCTCGGTCTTCTCCTGGTGGACGCGCGTGGTGAACCAGGCGGCGAGCACCGCAGCGAACGAGATCGCGTTGAGCCAGAACAACCAGGGCAACCCGAGCTGGGTCGCCACCAGCGTGGCGAGCAGCGGTCCGACGACGCGCGTGAGCGCGTTCGTGGAGCTCTGCATGCTGATCGCACTGGTCAGCGCCGACGGCGGCACCACGAGCGGGGCCAACGCCAGGTACGCGGGCATCATCAGCGACGACGCGAAGCCCATCGCGACCGAGAGCAGCGACACCGTCAACACGGTGGCGGCCCCCGACGACGCGAGCATCCCGAACGCGGCGGCCGCGATCGCCTGGAACACGGTCGCGACGATCAGGATCCGCCGGCGGTCGAACTTGTCGGCGAGCGCGCCGGCCCAGAGGCCGAGGACGAGCTGCGGGGCGTAGGTGGCGGCGTACACGATGCCGACCGACGAGGCCTTGCCGGTGAGGTCGTAGGCCAGGAGCCCGCGACCGATGATCTGCATCCAGTCGCCGAGCTGCGACACGAAGCTCGCCGCCCACACCTTGCGGAACGACGCGTACCGGAACGCCTCGAGGATCGGGGGCCGTCGCATCGCGGGCGAGGGTACGTTTCTCCGACGATGGGCGACCAAACCGCACCCACCTCGCGTGAATCGATCTCGCGGGCGCCGGCTCCCGTGACCGGGTACGTCAACTTCCGCGACCTCGGCGGCCACCGCACGAGCACCGGCACCGTGCGCACCGGGCGGGTGTTCCGCAGCGACTCGCTGGCGCACTGCGATGCCTCCGACATCGGGCGTCTCGTCGGCTCGCACCACGTGCGCACCGTCATCGACCTCCGACGCGAGCACGAGGTCGAGGCCGCACCGATGGACGCGCTGCAAACCGCGGGCGTGCGGGTCGAGCACCTCTCCCTGATCGACCCGGCGGTGCCGGCGCTCGAGACGCCGGATCTCGTCGACTCCACGCTCGCCGAGCGCTACGCGGCGATCCTGCACTCGTCGGGTTCCCAGTTCGTGTCGGTGCTGCGCCTCATCGCCGACGACACCAACCATCCGCTGGTGTTCCAGTGCGCGGTGGGCAAGGACCGCACGGGGCTGGTCGCGGCGGTGCTGCTCCAGATCCTCGGGGTCGACGACGACGCGATCGCCGCCGACTACGCGCGCACGGCGGCGGTGGTCGACCTCCTGCTCGCCCGGTTGACGGCCGTCGCCCCCGATCGCCAGCCCCCGGGGCCGCGCATCATGAGTGCGGAGGCGGCGACGATGAGGTCAGCGCTCGACTGGCTCCGCGACCATCACGGCGGCGCGGAGCCGTACGCGTTGGCGCACGGTCTCACGGAGGCGGAGATCGCCGCGCTCCGGGGCTCGCTCGTCGTCACCACGTAGCGCCGCGGCGGCGTCGCTACTGGAGACGGAGCTCCGGGTTGTAGACGCGCTTGGGCCGGAGATCGGTGTCGATGCGCTCCGCGAGGGCGCGGAAGGCGACAGCCGCCTCGTCGTCGGGGTGCATCGCGACGATCGGTGCTCCCTCGTCGCCGCCGACGCGCAGCAGCGGCACGAGCGGGATCCGCGCGAGCAGCGGGACGTGGAGGTCGTCGGCGAGCTCCTGACCGCCGCCGGCACCGAACAGCTCGTAGCGCGTGCCGTCGTCGGCGGTGAACCACGACATGTTCTCGACCACGCCGATCACGTCGAGATCGACCTTCTCGGCCATCGCCGCCGCGCGTTGCGCGACGCGCTGCGCCGCCGGTTGCGGCGTGGTGACGACGACGACCTCGGCCCGCGGGATGAACTGCGACATCGACAGCGAGACGTCGCCGGTGCCGGGTGGCATGTCGACGATCAGGTAGTCGAGCTCGCCCCAGTACACGTCGGTCAGGAACTGCTCGAGTGCCTTGTGCAGCATCGGGCCGCGCCAGATGATCGCCTGATCCTCCCGAGCGAAGAACCCCATGGAGATGAGCTTCACCCCGTGGGCCTCCGGCGGCACGATCACGTCGTCGATCAACCCTGGCGGATGCGCGACGCCGAGCATGCGCGGCATCGAGAAGCCCCACACGTCGGCGTCGACCGCCGCAACCCGATGACCTCGTTGCGCGAGCGCGACGGCGAGATTGGTCGTGACCGACGACTTCCCCACGCCACCCTTGCCCGACGCCACCGCGATGACGCGCGTGCGATTGTCGGTGAAGGGGTTCACGCGGGGCGTCGACGCGGGCTTGGCGGCGGCGTCGCGCACCTGCAGGGGATTCGGCGGCGGCTC
>DASUMF010000205.1:0-4577 GCA_036277835.1 Acidimicrobiia bacterium | reverse complement strand
AGGGCACGCAGGACACCGCGCTGCTGGTGTTCCCGACGAAGGCACTCGCGCAGGACCAGCTCCGTTCGCTCCGGGAGTGGCTGTTGCCCGAGCTCGTCGCATCCACGTACGACGGCGACACCTCACCCGACGAACGCACGTGGGCGCGCGCCAACGCGACGGTGCTGCTCACCAACCCCGAGATGCTCCACGTCGGGATCCTGCCGTCGCACGCGAAGTGGGCCACCTTTCTGATGCGGCTGCGCTACGTGGTGATCGACGAGCTCCACGTGCTGCGCGGCGTGTTCGGCTCGCATGTCGCGCACGTGCTCCGACGGCTGCGCCGCCTCTGCGCCCACTACGGCGCCGACCCGGTGTTCTGCTTCACGAGCGCCACCATCGGCAACCCGGCTGACCTCGCGTCGCAGCTGTGCGGCTTGCCGGTGGAGGCGATCGGGGGCGACGGCGCGCCGCGTCCGGAACGCAGCTTCACGGTCTGGCAACGCCCGCTCCTCGACCAGCACACCGGTGCGCGCGCATCGGCGAACCTCGAGACGGCGATGCTGATGTCACGCTTCGTCGAGGACGGCCACCAGACGCTCGCGTTCACGCGCAGTCGCCGGAGCGCGGAGCTCGTCGCCGCGCAGGCACGCGGCATGCTCGACGAGGTGTGCGCGACCGGCACCGCACCGGAGGTCGCGGCGTACCGTGCCGGCTACCTCGCCGACGAGCGGCGCGAGCTCGAGTCGAAGCTCGCGTCCGGGGAGCTCGGCGGCGTGGTGGCCACCAACGCGCTCGAACTCGGCATCGACGTCGGCGCGCTCGACGCGGTGGTGTGCAACGGCTTCCCGGGCACGTTGGCGTCGATGCGCCAGCAGATCGGTCGCGCCGGGCGCGGCGCGCAACGGGCGGCCGCGGTGCTCGTCGCAGGCGACGACCAGCTCGACCAGTGGTACGTGCGGCACCCGAGCGAGCTGCTCGCGCGGCCGTCGGAAGCGGCGGTGGTGAACCCGGCCAACCCGTTCGTGGCGCGGGCGCAGGTCGCGTGCGCGGCGCACGAGCGACCGCTCACCCACGACGACGAGCAGTGGTTCGGCGACTGCCTCGACGACGCGGTGCGCGAGCTGGTGGTCGACGACCTGGTGAAGGTGCGCGACGGGCGGGTGTACTGGGTCGGGCGACGGCCGCCCGCAGCAGGGGTCGGCCTCCGCAGCGGCTCGTCGCTCGAGTACCAGCTCGTCGACGCGGACGGCCGCCTCGTGGGCACGGTCGACTCCGCCCGCGTGTTCCAGGTCGCGCACCCGGGCGCGATCTACCTCCACCAGGGCCGCCAGTACCGGGTTGCCACGCTCGACACCGACGGTCACGTCGCAGTGCTCGAGCCGGCCGACGACCTCGACGAGCACACCCAACCGCGCGAAGACATCGACATCGCAATCCTCGCCGAGGACGACCACGTGTCGATCGGCGGCGGGGTGGCGCATCTCGGGTCGGTGGTGGTCACGCACCACCTCGTCGCGTACCAGCGCCGCCGGTCGTCGACCAACGAGATCATCGACACGGTGCCGCTCGATTTCCCACCGCGTGAGCTCACGACGCGCGCGTGCTGGTACACGGTGCCGCTCGAGCGGCTCGTCGGCGCCGGCGTCGACACCACGCGCGTGATCGGCGCGGTGCACGCCGCCGAGCACGCGCTGATCGGGTTGCTCCCCCTGTTCGCGATCTGCGACCGGTGGGACGTCGGCGGGGTGTCGATGGCGATCCATCCGCAGACGGGTGAGCCCACGATCTTCGTGTACGACGGCTACCCGGGCGGCGCGGGCATCGCGGAGCTCGCGTACGCTCGCTTGACCGACCACGTCGCGGCCGCACGCGAACTGGTGACGACCTGTCCGTGCGACGACGGATGCCCGTCGTGCGTGCAGTCGCCGAAGTGCGGCAACTGGAACGAGTACCTCGACAAGGACGCCGCGCGACTCCTGCTCACGCTGCTCTGAGCGACACCGAGAGTGCCGTGGCGCGCGACCGCGCTCGACGTAGGGTCGCCGCCATGCACCGACCTCGCACCCGTCGTCTCGGCGCGCTCTTCGTCATCGTCGTGCTGGGGCTCGCGGTGTTCACCGCGTGCGGCGACGCCGACTCGGACTCGGGGTCGGGCTCCGGGTCCGGGTCGAAGACCGACACCTCGAGCTCGAAGTCGGACACGATCCCCACGTACACCGAGGACGACACCGACATCACGGTGGCGCTCGAGCACGCGTTCGTCATCGAGCTCCCGGTGACCTCGGGCACCGGCTACGCGTGGACCGCGGAGTCGAACCCGAAGTTGCAGCAGATGACGACTGAGCAGGTCGCCGGCGGCTCGCAACCCGGCGCGCAAGCGACGCAGAAGATCACCTTCCGCTCCCAGGGCACCGGCACGACCACGCTCGTGCTCGACTACGCGCGCTCCTTCGAGCCCGACCAGCCGCCAGCCAAGACCGCGTCGTTCGACGTGACCATCACCGACTGACGCCTCGGCGCTGACCGCGGGATCCGCCGTTCAGCCACAGTGGGGCAGGTCGAGCGCACACTCCGGTCGCACCTCGGCCCGCGCCCGCGCCCTCGCGGTGCCGCCGATCGCCCCGAGCCCGGGCACGTCGACCTCGACGACGACGACCGCATCGTTGCCCGAGCAGTCGCACGACAGCAGGCGTGCGTCGTTGCGCCCCGCCGTCGCGGCCGCATCGGCCTGCGCTGCGACCGCGCCGTGACCGAGTGCGAGGGCATCGGCGGCGGCGAGCGCAGACGCGTCGGCCGCGGAAGCGGCACGCGCCCTCCCGACCATCGCGCCGCCGAGCCGGAGCGCGCCGGTCGCCAGCACGAGACCCATCACCAGCACCGCGAGCATCAGCATGCCGACCGCACCGCGCTCGGACCGCCGGTCGCGCTCGCGCCGGGTCATCGCTCCACCCGCATCGTCGCGCTCGCGCTGAGGTCGGGATCCGGGAACAGCACGCCGACCAGCGGCACCGACGTGACGCTGTGGTACCGCACGGTCACCGAGATCTCGCCGCCGACGCGCGGCCGGTCGGAGACGCTCACCTCCGCGTGCGGCAACGTGCGCCGCGCGGCCCTGATCGCGGACGTCGGGTCGGTGTCGACGCTCACCGCGCGCGCTGCCTCCCGCGCCGCGTGCACGACACCCATCTGGTCGCGCACCACGAGTGCCACCTGGATGACGGCGAGCGCGGCGAGCACGACGAGCGGGAGCAGGAACGCGAACTCGACCGTGGCCTGGCCGCGCGCGCTCCGACACCGGGGTGACGCGGCCTTCCCGCGACGGGCACGGGAAGGCCGACGACCACCGGTCATCCGGGCAGGATCTTGCTGATCACGGAGTCGAAGAGCTTCGAGATGGAGTGACTCCCCGTGGCCCACGTGATGAGCAAGGTCGCGAGCGCGACCGCACCGAGGATCACGAGCGCGTACTCGGCGGTGGACTGGCCGGCCTCATCGAGCCGGGCTCCGATCGCACGGATGCGTGCGACGGCACGGTTGAACATGACGCGTTGGAACATTGACGTCCTCCTTGAGAGTCGAACAGCAGATGAGCGGGAAGCGACGGTTCGCCGCCTGCGAGACCGTCAGAGCCGAGAGATCCCCGCCGCGAGCCCCGGCACGACGGTGAGGAGCACGAACGCGGGGAGCACGAGGAAGACCAGGGGAAAGAGCAGCCGCACCGGCACGCGTCGGGCGTGGGTCTCGGCGCGGCGACGCAGCGCGGTGCGCTCCTCGCTCGCGAGACGGGCGAGCATCGGACCGACGGGTGCGCCCAGCCGATCCGACGTGAGCAGCGCGTCGACGAGCGCTCGGAGCTGCGGCATCTCGCGCGCGACGTCGCCGAGCGCGCGGTCGAAGCTCACGCCCAACCGGCACGCCCGGAGCACGGCGACGAACTGTTCGGCGACCATGGGCGGTGCCCACGTCGCGGCCGTCTGCACCGCGAGGAACGGCGTGCATCCGGCGTCGACGGCCACGCCGAGGAGGTCGAGCGCGACGGGAAGGTCGCGCGCGAACTGGCCGTCGACACCACGGGCGCGCCGACGTCGGCGCAGGTCGGCGACCACCCGCGCCACGGGTCCGCCGATGCCGTCGCGCACCGCGACGGCCCTGGCGACGAACCGACGGACTCGAGTGTCGTGTGTGTCCGCAGCCTTCGCGGCGACGGGCACGGAGCCGCCGCGGTCGACGTGCTCCATGCGCCCGATCAACGCGGCTCGCCGGCCGCGTCCGACGAGCGGCATCGCGACCAGCACGCCCCAGCCGAGCCCGAGGAGCCAGACGAGCACCATCGTCACCAAGCCTCCGAGCGCACGATGCGACGGATCCACAGCGCGGCCAGGGCCTCGAGCGCGAGCCCGACGATCAGGCACACCCGTCCGATGCCGGTACCGACCAACCCGCTGACGGCCCGGGCGTCGACCAGGCTCGCGAACGCCAGGTAGCCGAGCGGCGCCGCGCCGACCACCACCGCCGACAGGCGGGCCTGGGTGGACAGCGACTGCGCTTCCGCCGCCGCGTCGAGGCGGTGTCGTACCGAGCTCGCGAGCCCGTCG
>DASUMF010000204.1:0-7293 GCA_036277835.1 Acidimicrobiia bacterium | reverse complement strand
CGGAGCGGTCGGCGTCGGGCAACGCCAGTGGTGGAACCGGGTAGATCTGCTCCCCGGTCACGTTGAGTGCCTCGCGGCTCGTCACGAGCAGCTGCAGCTCCGCGCAGTCGCGCAGCAGCTCGGCCACGGCGGGCGCGGCGGCGGTGACCTGCTCGAAGTTGTCGAGGACGAGAAGCATCGACTCCGAGCCGATCTGCTCCTTGATCGCGTCGAGGAGCGGTCGGTCGCTCTGCTCGCGCACCCCGATCGTGCGCGCCGTGACCGACAGCACCGACTCGACGTCACGACACGGGCTCAGATCGACGAAGTACGCCCGGTCGTCGAATTCGTCGGAGAGCACGCTCGCGATCTGCACCGCCAGGCGGGTCTTGCCGGTACCGCCGGGACCGAGCAGCGTCAGCAGTCGCGTCTGCCCGAAGCGCTCCGCAACCTCGCGGAGCTCGCGGGCGCGACCGACGAAGCCGTCGACCGGTGCGGGCAGGTTGGAGGCCGCCGCCCGACGGGCTGGCTCGACGGACTTCAGCGGTGCGAACTCCGACTCCAACCCGGGATGCACGATCTGGAACACGTGCTCGGGCTCGACCAGGCCGCGCAGCTCGTGCGACCCGAGATCCACGAGATCCATGTCGACATCGCGGATGAGCTGACTGGTCACGAGCGACACGAGGATCTGCCCGCCGTGTCCTACCGACATCAGTCGAGATGCGCGGTTCAGCGTCGTGCCGTGGTAGTCGCCCTCGCGGATCTCGGCTGCCCCGCTGTGGATCCCCATGCGCACGCGCAACGGACCGGTCTCGGGCCACGGCTCCCCCGCCAACGCGAGCTGCGCGTCGATCGCGGCGCCGACGGCGTCGGACGCGCTCGAGAACGCGGCGAGGAACCCGTCGCCGGTGGTCTTGACCACGTACCCGTCACGTCCCTCGATCGCATGGCTCAACAGCTCGTCGTGACGAGCCAGCGCGCCACGCATCGCTGCGGGATGCTGCTCCCACAGCTGCGTCGAGCCCTCGACATCGGTGAACAGGAACGTGACCGTCCCCGACGGCAACTCGGCCACTCCAGACCCTCCCCTCATGCCCGTTGCGCGACCGTCAGTATCCCAGGTCCGGTGCCGTCTCGATCGGGCAAGCAAGCTCCTGTCACATCCGCTGCCGCGCAGGGAGCCTCAGCGACGCGTGAGGATGGCGGCGATCCGTTCGTAGCGGGGATCGGCGTCGCCGGCGATCCGACCGACCCATCGCAGAACTTCCGCCGCGTCGAGCGCGACGTCGGCGCCGAGCATCGCGTCGATGTCGACCCAGTCCCTCGGTCGGTCGAAGATCACCTTGCACACGACGAGGTGCTCGGGCGAGAGGATCGGGATCGTCACATCCGCGAAGGGCACGGTTCGGCGCGTCCGGGCAGCGGCGTCGTGGAACGGGTCGTACGCGAAGAAGAGATCGATCGGCGTGTGCTCCCACATGACGCGTGCTTGCCCATCGCGCGCCACCGCGGCCACGGCGTGCGGATCGTCGGCGGCGACGCCGAGCTCGAGCAAGGGCGTGGCGACGTCGGGAAAGTGATCGGCGTGGACGAACACGTTGAGGTCGATGTCGATGGTGGCGCGCGGCTCGGCGTAGTACGCGAGTGCGAGTGCTCCGCCGAACGCGTGGGGCACGGCGACGAGCGCACCGTGGATCGCGAGGATGCGTTCGGGGAGCGAGAGCGTCGTCACACCGAGACGAGCCGCGGTGCCTGGAGGCTC
Source organism: Acidimicrobiia bacterium (assembly GCA_036277835.1). Classification (GTDB taxonomy): domain Bacteria; phylum Actinomycetota; class Acidimicrobiia; order IMCC26256; family DASPTH01; genus DASUMF01. The sequence continues at coordinate 5,549 of DASUMF010000204.1, read as the reverse complement.
GCCGGACGGCGCCGTGGCGGGATGGCGTCGGCCAGCAACAGCACGTCGACCAGGCGCCGCGCGCGCTCGTGGTCGTCGGCAGCCGGCGGGGGCCCATCGGCGCGCACCACCGCATCGACGACCAGCTGCTCGCCTCCTGCCGCGAGCAACCGCCGCAGGGTGCCGAACGTCGGGTCCCGCCGCGCGTGCTCGTAGGCCGAGACCACCGGCTGGGACGTGCCCGCACGCTGTGCGAGCTCGGCCTGGGTGAGGCCCCGGCGCCGGCGCATCGCCCGGATCAGGTCGTTCGGTTCCATGCCGCGAGTATATCGCTTTGTCTATGTACTGCTGCGAGCAGCACCTCGGTCGCCCGCGGTGCTTCCCACGCTCAGGGCACGAGGTTGGCGTTCTCGGCGACGAACTGTCCCGCGATGAACATCGCGCCCTGCGGATCCTCGATGACGGCGAGCCGGGTCCACGGCGCATCGAACGGTCCCGCGACGACCTTCCCGCCGAGCTCGGCGGCGGTTGCTGCGCTGGCCGCCGCGTCGTCGACCGCGAACGTGACGCTCCAGTGCGCCTGCACGTCGGTGTCATCGGGTCCGATCGGGTTGATCATCGCGACCACGTCGACGAACCCGTCGGGCGCGCCCATCTGGGTCATGCTCTCGCGCAGGCCGGGCGACTTCTCCTCCAGGTGGTCGCCGTAGCCCGGGAGGATCCACATGGGGCCCGAGTCGAGGGGCAGGATCTTCCACCCGAACACCGCGCCGTAGAAGGCCTCGGCTTGCTTCGGGTCGCGCGTCGCGAGACCGTTGAAGTTCACCGATCCGTGCTCGTTCACGACCGCCGCGCCGAAGCTGTCCTTCGCCTGCCAGAGGCAGAAGGTCGCGCCCTCGGGGTCGGCGACGACAGCCATCCGACCGGCGTTCATCACGTCGAACGGCGCCATGTGCACCGCTCCGCCGGCGTTGCGCACCGCGTCGGCGGACTCGTCGGCGCTGTTCACCGCGATGTACGTGTTCCAGGCAGCAATTGGGGGCGCGCCGTCGGGGATGGGCGCGATCGCGGCGACGTCACCGCCACGGATGCGGGCCATGTAGTAGACGCCACCGGCATCGTCGGGCATGACGTTCTCGAAGTCCCAGCCGAAGAGCCCACGGTAGAACGGCAGGATGGCATCGGGGTCGGGGTGCTGAGAATCCACCCAGCATGGGACACCGGGGATGTAGCCGTCGCGTTCAGGCATGGCGGATCCTTTCGAGGAGAACCAGGGCTTCGCCTCCTCGGTGTACCCACGTGCCCCGACGTTCGATTCGTCTCCGGCGGTAGCGTCGGACACGAGCCCGCGCGGTGCGATGACCGTGGGCCTCGATGCGACGACGGAATGGAGCTCGCGACATGGACCGCGTGACCTTCTACTTCGACCCGCGTTGCCCCTGGTGCTGGCAGACGTCGCGCTGGGCCCGACGCCTCGCCGAGCTCGGCGAGATCGAGATCGCCTGGCGGGTGTTCTCCCTGGAGGTGGTCAACCGTCCGGAGGGCACGGACCCCGCCGACCTGGAGGCCACCGGGAGTCCTGCGCTGCGGACGGCGGTCGCCATTGCTGAACGCCATGGCAACGATGCCGTCGGGTCGTTCTACGCCGCGCTCGGACGACGCACCTTCGACGCCGCGCCGCCCGGCGAACCAGTTGTCGCGGTCAAGGAGTCGCTCGAAGAGGTCGGGCTCGATCCCGCGCTGCACGACGAGGCCGTCGCCGACGCGGCGACGTGGACGTCGGTGGTCGCGTCGACGGAGCACGTCGCGGCGAGGATCGGCAAGCTCGGCGTGCCGACCATCGCGCTCGGCGACGAGGACGGCCCCATGATCTTCGGACCCGTCATCTCCGAAGTGCCGTCCGACGCCGAGTCGATCGAGCTGTGGCAGCACACGGCATGGCTCCTGCGCAACGACAACTTCTACGAGCTCAAGCGCAGCAACCGGACGCCACCCGACCTCGAGATGGTCCGCTGGTATGCGGAGCAACGCGCAGCCCGAGCGGCCGCCGAAGCGGCTCCGACGAGGAGGCCCGAATGAGCACATCCACCGACGACACCCAGGCGCCATTGTCGGTTGCACTCTCGAAGCTCGACGCGGTCCGAGACGTCTTGACGGTGAAGCGTGTCTTCGGCGACGCGTACGAGGTCGACGGCGTGAGCGTGATCCCGGTTGCCGCAGTGCGTGGCGGCGGCGGAGGTGGTGGAGGCGAGGGCGATGCTCCCGACTCCCAAGGCAGCGGTTCGGGTGCCGGCCTCGGTTTCGGCGTGAACGTGCGCCCAGTGGGCGCGTTCGTCGTGAAGGAGGGCACCGTCACCTGGTCGCCGTCGATCGACACGATGCGCATCGTGCTCGGCGGGCAGCTCGTCGCGCTGGCCGGGATCCTCGTCCTGGGTCGGGTCCTCACCCACCGCCGCCATCGACGCTGACCGCTCGGCCGGACGCGTCCGGTCGGTCGACCGCAGAATCCGCATCTGCGCCGCGGTCGTCGTACTCGCGTTCGCGTTCTGGTTCACCGACCTGCAGCCGTTCACCGACGGCGCGACCCTGGCGTTGGCGATCCCCGTCGTGCTCCTCATCGTGATCGCCGAGACGCGGCGATTCCGTTCGCGCGGCACCCCGCCGGCTCGCACGACGCGCGAGATGCCGTGGTTCCGCGTCGCGGTCGCGACGTGGGGTGCGATCGTCGCGGCTGCAACCGCATGGGAGCTCCTGGCGCTGCGGAGCTCACCGCGATCCGAGCATCCGACGATCAGTTCGTTCGTCGAGAGCGTGGAGCAGTACCACGTCGGCCGCATCGTGCTGTTCCTGGCGTGGCTCTGGCTCGGCTGGGTGCTGGCCTCGTGAGCAGGGCGGTCACCATCGCGGGGTGGATCGTGATCGTCGCCGCGATCGTGGCGGCGTCGGCGACCGCCGTCGTCACGCACGGTCGCTTCCCCTCGTTCGCAGCGTTGCTCCGCGAGGTGTCGCAGCACGTCGTCGTCCGCGTGCTGCTGCTCGCGGGCTGGGCCTGGCTGGGGTGGCACTTCTTCGTGCGCACCTCGCGCTGACGTCGGTCAGAGCCCGGGGAACGGGTCCTCGAGCGTTGCGAGGACGTGCACTCCTCCGGCCGACGCGAGCTCGTCGGTCGAGTAGCGGCCGGTCGCGACACCAACCGAGACGGCTCCAGCGGCATTGCCTGCGGCGATGTCACGCGGAGTGTCGCCCACCACGTAGACCTGCTCGGGGGTGAGCCCCTCGTGCAGGCGCGTCGCCTTCTGGATCGCGAGGCTCGTGAGCTCGGCGCGATCCGGCGAGTCGGAGCCGTACGCACCGAAGAGGAAGTACCGGTTGAGGTTCGCCGGCATGAGCTTGGTGCGCGCCGCGCCCTCCATGGCGCCCGACACGAGTCCGAGGATCACACCCGCCGCGCCGAGCCGCACGAGGAGCGCTTCGACACCGGGCAAGACGGCGTACTGCTCGGACGTCCAGATGTCGTCGGCCAGGACGAGGAGGTACTTGGCGTAGATCGCGTCGAGCTCCTCGGCGCTCGGCGTCCGTCCGAGGACACCCACAAAGGTCTCCCCGGCCACCTGCGGATCGGTCTCGCCCGCCGAGGTGTGCTGGCCGATGTCGGCGGCGAGGCCGTACAGCTCCTGGAACGCTGCGTTCCAACTCCGCGCCCCCGCACCGCCCGTGTGAACCAGCGTCTCGTCGATGTCGAACAGCACCACGACTGGTGGGGTCACGTCACGAGCCTTCCGATCCGTGCGCGCGGATCAATGAAGGTGGTTCTGCCAGTCCGCAGGCACGCGGTCTCGAGGGCCGGGGACCGACTGGTCGAGCGGATGATGCGTCGGCGCAGCGAGCTCCGGACCGTTGTAGGCCTCGTCACGCGTGTAGTCCCAGAACCAGTCCTCGTCCGGCTCGAAGCTCTGTACGACGGGATGCCCGGCGCTCGCGGCGTGCTTGCTCGCGTGCTGCGCCGGCGACGAGTCGCAGCAGCCGACGTGCCCGCACAGCGCGCAGCGTCGGAGATGGAACCACCACCCATCGGACGCCATGCACTCCGCGCAGCCGGTGCCGCTGGGCGGCACGGACGGATCGATCGCACTCGCAGACGTCATGCCGCGACCCTAGTCAGGCGCTAGGGACCGCTCACGCCCGTTGCCGATGATGGAGTCGAGGATGATCGCGACGTACTCGCCCGGCGCCTCTTCCCAGACGAAGTGCCCGGCGTCGATGATCGCGAGTCGGCTCGTCGGCAACCGATCGGCCAGGAACTGTGCGTTGGCGAGCGGCACGACGCGGTCGTAGCGGCCGTTGATGATCGTGACCGGCGTAGTGATCTGCGGCAGGAGCGCCGCGAGCACGGGAAGCTCGTCGGGGTAGCTGCGCACGTAGCGCATCGACTCGACGAAGCGGTCGCCAGCGTACGCGTCGAGGTAGTCCGCCCGAACGGAGTCAGGTACCCCGCCGGCGACCGTGTCGACCGCCGCACCGACGATCGCTCGAGGATCGATTCGTCGGTACTTGTCGAGGTCTGGGTCGATCACCCACGACAACAGTGGCTCACCGAGCTGGAGCGGAATCGCGGTTCCGCCGGTGCCGACGATCACACTGGAGAACCGCGTCGGATGCGCGGCAGCGGCGAACAGGGCGGCCGATGTGCCCACGTCGGGCGCGACGACATGAGGTTTGCCGAGATCAGCTTCGGCGACGACGCGAGCAAGGAACTCGCCCATCGCTCGCGGCGAGAGCAGATCGTCCCGACGTTCGGACGCGCCGAACCCCGGCAGATCCACCGCGAACACGCGTGCATGCTCGGCGAGCGTTGGCCACAGAGGCGCGAACGCATAGATGCTCTCCGGCCACGGACTCGTGAGCAGCACGACCGGCTGGTCGGTGCCACCGCTGTCCGCGTAACGGATTCTCAATCCGTCGATGGTTCGGAACTGCGGTTCGATCGACGCGTTCACGCTCTCCACCGCCGCTCCCTCGCGTGCGCTCCGTGATCAGGCCTTGTCGGCGGGCGTCTCCCCGTAGTCCCGGGCCTCGATCGCCTTGACGGTGTTGTGGTACGCCTTGCCCAGGAAGCTCTTGCCGATCACCGTGAACGCCGCCGCCAACGTGTGTCCCTTGAGGTTCTTGCCGTGGCGGACGACCACCAGATCCGCGTCGGTCGTGCCGTCGGGTCGCGGCGTCAACGTGTAGGTGTGCGTGGAGGTGTTCGCCCACGCGTTGGAGTCGGTCGTGTCGAGCACGACGCGGTGAGGATCTGACCAGTCGTAGTGCAGGCGTTCCCATGTGCCGCGGGAGCCCTCGGTGACGTCGGCCTGGTCGGCACTCTTGCTGTGGACCTCGAGGTAGTCGTCAGCGCTGTTCCCGAACAGCTCGGCGCGGCCCGGACCGAAGTCGGTGAGCCCGGCGACGAACTGCTCGGGGGTCGCGGTGGTGTTCTCGTGGAGCCGGATCGTGGTCATGGCACCCCCGTTTCATCGCACGGCACCAGGATCGCCGTCGCGGCCGATGGACGCAAGGATGAACCGGCG
>DASUMF010000203.1:0-2922 GCA_036277835.1 Acidimicrobiia bacterium | reverse complement strand
GCCCCGGCGCCATCCTCGGCGAGCGCTCGGTGCTCGAGGGCGGGCGTCGCACCGCGTCGCTGGTCGCCGCCACGCCGTGCCGGGTCGCGGTCGCGCACGCCGATCAGGTCGACCGCGCCGCGCTGGAGCGGCTCGCGGAGGGCCACCGACGCGAAGCGTGAACCGGTAGCGTCCGATTCCATGCGCATCGCGACGTGGAACGTGAACTCCCTGAAGGCACGCCAGGAGCGGGTCGAGGAGTGGCTCGGGTACGCGCACCCCGACGTGCTGTGCCTCCAGGAGACGAAGCTGAGCGACGACGCGTTCCCGCACCTCGCGTTCTCGGCCCTCGGCTACGACAGCGTGCACCACGGCCACAACCAGTGGAACGGCGTCGCGATCCTCTCGAAGGTCGGCATCGAGGCGGTGACGACCGGCTTCGACGAAGGCGTCGTCGACCCCTACGAGGGTGACGCCCGCCTGCTCGCGGCCACGTGCGGCGGCGTGCGCGTCGTGAGCGTCTACGTGCCGAACGGTCGCGAGGTCGGCACCGAGTTCTACGAGCGCAAGCTCGAGTGGTTCGGGCTCCTGCACGACTGGATCGCGGCCAACGAGTCGCCCGAGCGCGACGTCGCGGTGCTGGGCGACTTCAACGTCGCGCCCGAGGACCGTGACGTGTGGTCCGTGAAGGCGTTCACCGGTGCCACCCACGTGACCGCACCTGAGCGGGCCGCGGTCGAGCGGCTGGAGACGTGGGGCTTCGTCGACGCGTTCCGTCACTGCTACGACGACGACCGCCTCTTCACCTACTGGGACTACCGCGCCGGCGCGTTCCACCAGCATCGGGGGATGCGCATCGACCTCGCGCTGGTCACCCCTCCCCTTGCGGAGCGCGTCACGTGGGCGGTCGTCGACCGCAACGCTCGGAAGGGCAAGGCGCCGTCCGATCACGCGCCGCTGCTCGTCGACTTCGCGGACCGTCCCTGAAATTCGAGCACCATGAAGGGTTAGCGCCGCGTGACGCGCGGGTACGCCGCTCCCGTGGCGACCGCGCAGGTGTCCGTGTACCCCATCGCTGTGGCGATGGGGACCGCGATGGTCGGGTTCGCCGTGCTCGTACCCTGGCTGGTCCACGAATCGCGGCGACCGCTCCGGGTGCACGTCGCCCGTCGCCGCGAGCCGCGTCCGCACACCGCCCTGCCCTCGCTCGCGCTGTGCGTGCGCGCGGTCGCGGCGTCGCTCTCACCCGCTCACGTCCGTCCTGAGCCGGCCGAGGCCGCCGCGCGGTGGCGGCACGCGTTCGCGGATCAGCTCGCCCGTGCGACCGCGCCGACGGCGGTCCCGACGAGCGCGTTCGCGAGTCCCTCCGCGGATCGTTCGCCCGCGACCTCGAGCACGTCACGCGCGCCAGCGGCGCGCCAGCGCGTCCGACCGCGGTCGAAGAACCTGCCGGCGCCGCGGGTCGCGCGAGCGCCGTCGAGGAGAGAGGAGCACGACGCATGCCGCCTCGCACATGGAGCACGAAGCGCCAACGGCAGTACGAGCACATCAAGGAAGGCCTCGAAGAGCGTGGTCGCACTGAGGACGTCGCCGAGGAGATCGCCGCGCGCACAGTGAACAAGGAGCGCGCCCGCGCGGGTGAAGCGAGGGAATCGAGCCGCTCGTCGACCGACGACATCTCCTCGGGGCGCCGTGGTGGCCTGCGCTCGCATCGGGGCCCGGGTGGTCGAACGAAACAACAGCTCTACAACGAGGCGAAGCGCAAGAACATCAAGGGCCGCTCCACCATGAGCAAGGCGCAGCTCCAGCGGGCTGTCGATCGCTAGCAGGTGGCGCGAGCTATCGACGTTTCGCGCGGCGGTCGAGCTCGTCCTTGGCCGCTGCGTCGTCGAGCTCGCGAGTGAGCCGCCGGTAGCTCCCCAGTCGCTCCGCGGGCAGCGTGCCGGCGGCGACGGCCGCGACCACCGCGCACCCGGGCTCCTGGTCGTGGGCGCAGTCGCCGAACCGGCAACTCCGGGCGAGCTCCTCGATCTCGGCGAAGGCGAGAGCGATGCCGTCGTCACCGAAGAGCCCGAGGCTCCGCAGCCCGGGCGTGTCGACCAGCACCCCGCCCGTCGGCACGACCACCAGCTCGCGGCTGGTGGTGGTGTGGCGCCCGCGGCCGTCGGAGCCGCGCACCGCGCCGGTGGCGAATCGGTTCTCGCCGAGGATGGCGTTCACGAGGGTCGACTTCCCCGCTCCCGACGGCCCGATCAGGACGGCGGTGCGTGACGGCGCGAGCAGCGCCACGATCGCATCGAGGCCGTCGCCGGTCACGCTCGACGTCACGATGATGTCGACGTCGTGGAGCCGCCGCGCGAGATCAGCGCGCAGGCCGGGTGCCGCGACGTCGCCCTTCGTGACGACCGCGACCGGTCGGGCGCCGCTCTCCCACGCGAGCACCGACTCCCGCTCGACGCGCGCCGGGTTCGGCCGGTCGCCCGGCACCGTCATCAGCACGAGGTCGACGTTCACCGCGAGCACCTTGACCTGACCGGTGTCGGGATCGCGGCGCGCCAGCTCCGACCAGCGGTCGATCACGCCGGCGATGACCGCGTCGTCGCCGGCCTCCTCGATCGCGACCCAGTCGCCGACCGCGGGCAGCGTGTCGGCCGACGCGACCACGTCACGCTCGCCGGTCGCGACCAGGCACGCGGAGCGGTCGACGCGCGCCACACGACCCGCGGTGCGCGGCGCGTCGTCGAGCTCGAGCTGCGCGAAGCCGTCGGCGACGCGCGCGTCCCACCCGAACGAGGCGAGCAATCCGTCGACGTGCAGCATCGGTCGGACCCTACGATCCGCCCATGGGATCCGTCGAGCTCGTCGTCACCGACCTCGACGGCACGCTGTGGGCGTACGACAGCATGCATCGCCCGCACGACGCCACGCTCGCCGCGTGGCGCG
>DASUMF010000202.1:0-6530 GCA_036277835.1 Acidimicrobiia bacterium | reverse complement strand
CCGCGCCTGGTCCGGGGTGAGGGACCGCGCGGGAGGCGGAAAGAACGGAGTCTACGGCCGCGAGCGGCCCGGGTGCAACGCGGAGGGTCGCGTCATTCGCCGCTCCGTCGTCGACCTCGCCGAGGCGCGCAGATGCCCCTTGTCGCGCCCGGGGGCCGGTGCTACGTTGCGCGTCCTCGCGGCGCTGCGGCCGGTGTCGCGGACTTCCCCGGTGGGCTCAGGCTCGGTAGGCCGCCTCCGGAGGATCCCGGTCCTCCACGATCTCCACACCTGTGGATGCTCCTGTGGATATGAGGAGGCTGGTGCGAGCGTGACGGCCGAAGAACTCTGGGACCAGGGCGCTGACGCCCTGCGGAACCAGCTCGCGCCCGCGACGTTGGCGGCGTGGTTCCACGGGGTCTCCCCGATCTCCTACGACCCGGGAGCTCCCGGCTCCACCGCTGACGACGACGCCCCGGGCACCCTCCTGCTCAGCGTCCCGAGCTCCCTGGCGGCCGAACGCATCCGTTCGAGCTACTCCGGCATGCTGGTCGACGCGATCCGCGACCGCACCGGCGAGACGATCAAGATCGAGCTCGTCGTGGAGACCACCCCGCGCGAGCTCGCGCCGCTCGACGACACGCCGCTCGTCACCAGCTCCGCCCTCCACGTCGAGCGCGACCTCGGCGCCGTGACACCGGGCCTGCGCGACGAGCTCGCGGACGACGTGGATCCGGACGACGAGCCCGGCGAACGTGCTGGGATGTCGAACAGCGACGCCGGCACCTGGGCGTCGGGCACGCTCAACAGCCGCTACACGTTCGACCAGTTCGTCATCGGTGCGTCGAATCGCTTCGCGCACGCGGCGGCGCTGTCGGTCGCCGAGAGCCCGGGCCGTTCCTACAACCCGCTCTTCATCTACGGGCCTGCCGGGCTGGGCAAGACCCACCTCCTGCACGCCATCGGGCACCACGTGCGCACGGTGTTCCGCAACAAGCGCGTCCGGTACGTGTCGACGGAGTCGTTCATGAACGAGTTCGTCGATGCCATCCGCGCCAAGGCCATGCCCAGCTTCAAGCGCCGCTACCGCGACCTCGACGTCCTGTTGATCGACGACATCCAGTTCCTCGAGCGCACCCAGGAGCTGCAGGAGGAGTTCTTCCACACCTTCAACCAGCTCCACGGCGAGGGTGGCCAGATCGTGATCTCGTCCGACCGGCCGCCGAAGTCGATCGCCAGCCTCGAGGACCGGCTCCGCACCCGTTTCGAGTGGGGCCTCATCACCGACGTCCAGCCACCGGAGTTCGAGACCCGGCTCGCCATCCTCCGCAAGAAGGCCGAGTCGGAGCACCTCGGCGGCATCCCACCCGAGGTCCTCGCGTTCATCGCCACGAACATCAGCGACAACATCCGCGAGCTCGAGGGTGCACTCATCCGTGTCGCCGCCTACTCGAGCCTGAACCGCGCCGAGCTGTCCGAGGAGGTGGCCCGCAAGGTCCTCCACGACCTGCTCCCGCCCACCACGCCGCGGGTCATCACGCCCGACCTGATCCTCGAGGAGACGGCCAAGATGTTCGGCTGGACGATCGACGACCTCTGCGGGAAGAGCCGTCGGCGCCCCCTCGTCACCGCGCGCCAGATCGGCATGTACGTGATGCGCGAGCTCACCGACCTCAGCTACCCGCGCATCGCCGAGGCGTTCGGCGGGCGTGACCACACGACGGTCATGTACGCGGTCGACAAGATCAAGAACCAGATGACCGAACGTCACCAGACCTTCGATCAGGTCAACGAGCTCATCGCACGCATCCGGCTCGGCAGCAGTGGATAATGCTGTGGAGTCCTGGGGACAAACCCCCCGACAATTGGGGAGAACCTACGGAGCCGGTGTGACCGGGGGAGATCACTGTGGACAACGGTGGATGACGGACGGCGAGCCATCTGCCCTCCGACCTGCGTGAACACCAGGTTGTCCCCAGTCCACAGCCCCTACAACTACAACGACAAGACCTATCTCTTTTCTGCAGTCAGAACCCGCCCAGGAGGTCCGCGTGAAGTTCCGATGTGAGCGCGACACGCTCGCCGATGCAGTCGCCACGGCACAGCGCGCCGTCGCGTCGCGCACGGGCGCGATGCCGGTGCTCTCCGGGTTGAAGGTCACACTCGCCGGCGACAGCCTCGAGCTGGTCGGCACGGATCTCGAGCTCACGATCCGTGTGCGCATCCCGGCCGACGGCGACGGCGACGGGACCGCGGTCGTCACGGCGCGCCTGTTCAGCGAGCTCCTGCAGAAGTTCGATGCGGGCGTCGTGAACCTCGAGTTCGGTGACGACGAGGCGACGATCGAGTCCGGCCGGTTCACGTCGAAGTTGCGCACGCTGTCCGCGTCGGAGTTCCCGCGGTTGCCCGACGCGAGCGCCGACGGCGGCGTGAAGGTCGACGCCCAGGCGTTCGGAGACGCGCTCCGACAGGTGATCTCGGCCGCATCCCGCGACGACGCGCGCCCGATCCTCACCGGCGTGCTGATCGCGGCCGCGCCGGAAGGCCTGCGGTTCGTCGCCACCGACTCCTACCGCCTCGGCCTCCGCGACCTCGAAGGCGTCAGCGTGCTGTCGGAGGGCCAGAAGGTCCTGGTGGCGGCGAAGGGCCTCGCCGAGGTGCAGCGGCTGTTGTCCGGGTCGGCCGCGGCGGCGGAGCGCAAGTCGGGCAGCGAGATCGAGGTCGTGCTGGGCGAGCGCGACGTGTTGTTCCGCGTCGCGAACACCGAGGTCACGACGCGCCTCATCGAGGGTGAGTTCCCGAACTACCAGCAGCTCATCCCGAGCGGATATCCCAACAAGCTCACGGTGTCGCGCGACGCGTTGCAGGCTGCGGTGAACCGTGTCCGCCTGGTCGGCCAGAGCCGCGACAGCGCGCCGATCCGCCTCGCGATGAGCGCCGAGGGCCTGCAGCTCTCCGCCATCGCCCAGGACGTCGGCGAAGCACACGAGGAGCTCGAGGCGAAGTACGAGGGCACCGACCTCACCGTCGCGTTCAACTCGCAGTTCCTGCTCGACGGCATCGACGCCGCCGCGTCCGACGAGGTCGTGCTCGAGTCGATCGACCCACTCAAGCCGGCGGTGATCCGCACACCGGGCACCGCGGGGTTCCTCTACCTGCTGATGCCGGTGAGGATCTCCTGACGGGCTCCGTGCCCAACGGCCGTGCCGCCTCGGCCGCCGCCGCGCCGAGGTTGACGCGGCTGTCACTGCGCGACTTCCGCTGCTACGAGGAAGCGGAGCTGCACTTCCCCGCCGGCGTCACCCTGGTGGTGGGTGCGAACGCGCAGGGCAAGACGAGCTTGCTCGAGGCGGTGGCCTGGGCCGCCACCGGATCGTCGTTCCGCGGCGTGCCGGATGCCGTGCTCGTGCGCGCCGGGTGCGACAGCGCCATCGTGCGCGCCGAGGTGGTCGACGGCGCGCGTGCGCAGCTGCTCGAGGCGGAGATCCGCGCGTCGGGTCGTAACCGCGTGCGCTTGAACGACCACCCGCTCACGAAGGCTCGCGAACGCCGGGAGCTCGTGCGCGTCACCGTGTTCGCGCCCGACGACCTCCAGCTGGTGAAGGGCGGCCCGGCCGAGCGCCGCGCGTACCTCGACGGGCTTCTCACCTCGGTGGCACCCCGCTACGAGGCCGTGATCGCCGACTACGACCGCGTGCTGCGTCAACGGAACGCCCTGTTGAAGCAGCGTTTCGGTTCGGATCCCGACGACGAGACCACGATGAAGGTGTTCGACGCCCAACTCGCGCGCACGGGCGCCGAGCTCACACGGGGCCGGTGGAGGATGCTGGAACGGCTCGTGCCGCTGGTGGCCGAGGCCTACGACGAGCTCGCCCACCAGCCCGACGCCGTGGATGCCGGCTACCAGTCCGAGTGGGCGTTGAGCGGTGCCGCCGATGCCGATGCCGACGCGGAGCGCGATCTCGAGACGGCGTTGCTCGAGGCGCTGACGGCGCGTCGGCGTGCCGAGCTCGACCGCAAGGTCACGTTGGCCGGCCCCCACCGCGACGAGTGGCGCCTGCGCGTCGGCGGCCTCGATGCCCGCACCCACGCGTCGCAGGGAGAGCAACGCACGTTGGCGCTCGCCCTGCGCCTCGGCGGGCACCGTCTCTGCACCGAGGTGATCGGCAGCGCGCCCGTGCTCCTCCTCGACGACGTCTTCAGTGAGCTCGACCCGCAGCGATCGGCGGCGCTGGTCGCGAACCTCGGCTCCGGCCAGACGCTCCTCACGACCGCGGGCGACGTGCCCGACGGCGTGCGCGCCGACCACGTGCTGCGCGTCGACGCGGGCGTCGTGCGGGCCGCGGCATGAGTCGCGACGACGACATGCACTCGGAGACCTACGCGGAGCCCGCGTTCCGGCAGGGTGCTGCACCGCGCGACGACATGAGCTCGCTCGGCGACGCGCTCGCCCGCGTGCGTGCGGATCTCGGGCTGCCCGAACCGAGCGCGCTCGACGTGCTCGAGGGTCGCTGGGCCGAGATCGTGGGTGCCGACGTGGCCGGCCACGCGCACCTCGACGCGGTCCGTGACGGCGTCGCGACCATCACCGCCGACGGCCCGCTCTGGGCCACGCAGCTGCGGTACCTCGAGACCGCGATCGTGGCCGGCGTCGCCGCGATCGTGGGCCCCGACGTCGTGCACACCGTCCGCGTCCGGGTCGGCGGGTGAGCCGTCGCGAATCGGCACGAAATCACCGCGGGAGACACCTCGGAAGGCCCCTGAACTGGTAGGCTGTTCGGAGGTCGAACAACCGCTCTGACCTGCGGTTTTCCCCGATTTTCGCGGCCCAGCGGCCGCCGGCCATCACCCCCGCACCCGACACCCCGTCCGTGGGCGTCGCCGACCCCGTGAGGTAGCCGTCGAGTGGCGTACGACGCCAAGAGCATCCAGGTCCTGAAGGGCCTCGAGCCGGTGCGAGAACGACCCGGCATGTACATCGGATCCACCGGCCCCACGGGCCTGCACCACCTCGTCTGGGAGCTGCTCGACAACTCCGTCGACGAGGCGATGGCCGGTGAGTGCACCCGCATCGACGTCACGATCCTCGCCGACGGCGCGGTCCGCGTCGGCGACAACGGGCGTGGCATCCCGACCGATCCCCACCCCGAGTACAAGGGCAAGTCGGGTGCGGAGGTCGCGCTCACGGTGCTGCACGCGGGCGGGAAGTTCGGCGGGGGCGGCTACAAGGTCTCTGGTGGCCTCCACGGCGTCGGTGTCTCGGTGGTGAACGCGCTGTCGAGCCGCCTCGACCTCGAGATCCACCAGAACGGCCACAAGTTCGTGCAGCACTACGCCAAGGGCGGCAAGCCGCAAGACAAGCTCACCTCGGCGGCGGCGTCGAAGAAGCGCGGCACCATCATCACGTTCTGGCCCGACCCGCTGATCTTCGAGGAGACCGACTTCCGCGCGCAGACGATCGTCGAGCACGTGCGCGAGACGGCGTTCTTGAACGCGGGCCTCGAGATCCGCTTCCGCGACGAGCGCGTCGATCCGGTGCTCGAGCACACGTTCCGGTACGCCGGTGGTCTCACCGACTTCGTGAAGCACCTCAACGCCACGAAGGAGCCGCTGTTCAAGCGGGTGGTGTCGTACTCCGAGTCGTCGGGCGGCAACGAAGTCGACGTCGCCATGCAGTGGAACACGGGCTACTACGAGGGGATCCACTCGTTCGCCAACAACGTCGCCACCACCGACGGCGGGATGCACGAAGAGGGCTTCAAGAAGGCGCTCACCAACGTGGTGAACCGCTACGCGAAGGCCAAGGGCCTGCTGAAGGACAAGGACGCCAACCTCCAGGGCGAGGACATCCGTGAGGGGCTCACCGCGATCCTGTCGGTGAAGCTGCCGAACCCCCAGTTCGAGGGGCAGACGAAGGCGAAGCTCGGCAACACCGAGATGCGCTCGCTCGTCGAGCGGGTCACCAACGACAAGCTCGCGGAGTGGCTCGAGGAGCACCCGGCCGAAGCACGGGCGGCGGTCGCGAAGGCGCTGCAGGCGTCACGGGCACGGGCGGCGGCGCGCCAGGCGCGCGACCTCACGCGGCGCAAGTCGCTGCTCGACTCCGGCGCGATGCCGGGGAAGCTCGCCGACTGCGCGTCGAAGAAGCCCGAGGAGTCGGAGCTCTTCATCGTGGAGGGCGACAGCGCGGGCGGCAGCGCCAAGCGCGCGCGCGATCCGATGACGCAGGCGATCCTGCCCATCCGCGGCAAGATCCTCAACGTCGAGCGCGCGCGCCTCGACAAGATGCTCAAGAACGAGGAGATCCAGGCGCTGATCACCGCGATCGGCTGTGGTGTGGGCGACGACTTCGATCTCGAGAAGCTGCGCTACCACAAGATCATCATCATGGCCGACGCCGACGTCGACGGCTCCCACATCCGCACGCTGCTGCTCACGTTCTTCTACCGCCAGCTCCCCGACATCGTGCGCGCCGGTCACATCTACCTCGCGCAGCCGCCGCTGTTCCGCGCCGACATCGGCAAGGAGCGCACCTACTTGAAGGACGAGGC
>DASUMF010000201.1:0-4208 GCA_036277835.1 Acidimicrobiia bacterium | reverse complement strand
GTTGGCGTCGTACTTCACGGAGGCGAGCTCGGCCTCGGTGACCGCGATCGGAGTGGCGACGGGATCCATCGGCGATCGAGCGTAGCGGAGACCCTCGTCACGTTTCCGCCGAAATCCGACTCGTTCTGCCAGAATCCGATCGGTGACCGACCCGGCGAACGCCGCTCCTCCGCTCGCACCCGCGCGCCCCACGACCCTCGAGCACGGCGACGACGCGCGCGTCGACCCGTGGTACTGGATGCGCGAGCGCGACGACCCCGAGGTGCTCGCGTACCTCGAAGCGGAGAACGCGTACACGGATCGCGCGGTCGCGCACCTCGCGCCGTTGCGCGAACGCATCTACGGGGAGATCGTCGCGCGCGTGCAGGAAACCGACGCGTCGGCGCCGACACGACGCGGAGCCAACGAGTACTTCGTGCGCACCATCGCGGGCCAGCAGTACGACGTGCACTGCCGTCGACCCGCCGGCACGCCCGGGCTCCCCGATCCGTTCTCGGCACCGGGTGCGGCACCCGGCGAGGAGATCGTGCTCGACGAGAACGCGTTGGCCGTCGGCGAGGAGTACCTCGCGGTCGGCGACCTGGCGATCAGCCCGAGCCAGGAGGTCGCTGCGTACACCGTCGACAGCACGGGCGGTGAGCGGTACGAGCTCCGCTTCCGCGATCTCGCGCGCGGCGCAGATCTGCCCGACGTCGTGCCCGACGTGTACTACGGGCTCGCGTTCGCGAACGACAACCGCACGGTGCTGTTCTCGCGCCCCGACGAGACCATGCGACCGTGGCAGGTGTGGCGCCACGAGATCGGCACGCCGGTCAGCGCCGACGTGCTCGTGTTCCAGGAGGACGACGACCGCTTCTTCGTGTCGGTCGCGCGGGCGCGCACCGGTGCGCTCCTCGTGATCTCGTCGGCGTCGAAGGTCACCAGCGAGGAGCGCCTCGTCGATGCCGACGATCCGACCGCGGCCCCGACGATCGTGGCGCCCCGCACACAGGGCCACGAGTACCACGTCGAGCACCATCGCGGCGCGGTCGGTGACCGCTTGTACGTCCTCTCCAACCGCGACGGTGCCGAGAACTTCGCCCTGTTCGTCACGCCCCTCGACACGCCCGGACCCGAGCACTGGGTCGCCGTCGTCGAACACCGCGACGACGTCCGTCTCGAAGACGTCGACGCGTTCGCCGACCACATCGTCGTGTCGAAGCGCTCGAACGCCCAGGAGCAGCTTCGGGTGCTCGAGCTGGGCGCCGACGGCTCCGTCACCGCCGACCACGTCATCGAACCCCCTGACGAGATCGGTTCGATGTGGCTCGGCGCGAACCCGGAGTGGGAGTCCACCACGCTGCGCTACGGCTACACGTCGCTCGTCACGCCGGGCTCGGCGTTCGACTACGACGTCGCCACGCGCACCTCGGTGCTGGTGAAGCAGCAGCCGGTCGAGGGCTACGACGCCGCGCAGTACGAGACACACCGCATGTGGGCGACCGCCGACGACGGCATCCGCGTGCCCATCTCGATCGTGTGGCGCCGCGACCTGCAGCGGCCCGACGGCAACCCGCTCCTGCTCTATGGCTACGGCTCGTACGAGGTGTCGATCGACCCGACGTTCTCCATGTCGCGCGTGAGCCTCCTCGACCGCGGTGTCGTGTTCGCCATCGCGCACGTGCGCGGCGGCGGCGAGCTCGGCCGTCAGTGGTACGAGCAGGGGAAGTTCTTCGCCAAGCGGAACACGTTCACCGACTTCGTCGCCTGCGCGCGTCACCTCGTCGACGAGGGATTGACGTCGCCGGGTCGTCTCATCGCCCGCGGCGGCAGCGCGGGGGGCCTCTTGATGGGCGCGGTCGCGAACCTGGCGCCCGAGCTGTTCGGCGCGATCGTGGCCGAGGTGCCGTTCGTCGACTGCCTCACGACGATCCTCGACGAGACGCTTCCCCTCACCGTGACCGAGTGGGAGGAGTGGGGCGACCCCGTCCACGACCCGGCCCTCTACGACTACATGAAGTCGTACTCGCCCTACGACAACGTGGAGGCGAAGGCGTACCCCGCGATGCTGGTGACCGGCGGCCTCAACGACCCGCGCGTGCAGTTCTGGGAGCCGGCCAAGTGGGTGGCGAAGCTCCGGTCGACGAAGACCGACGATCACATCCTCGTGTTGAAGACGGAGATGGGCGCGGGACATTCGGGCCCGTCGGGTCGGTACGAGTCGTGGCGTGAGGAGGCGTTCGTGCTCGCCTTCGTCCTGGAACAGGTCGGCATCAGCGAGTGAGTGCCGCCATCGAGCCGGCCACGTGCACCACCGCCGACGGCCTCGCGCTCGAAGCCGAGATCTCGACGCCCGACGGCCCGGCGCGCGCGGCAGCGGTGCTCTGTCACCCCCATCCCCAGGCCGGCGGGACGATGCGCTCGATCGTGATCAGTGCACTGTTCGACGCGCTCCCCCGTGCGGGCGTCACGTGCCTGCGCTTCAACTTCCGGGGCGTCGAGGGCAGCACCGGCGTCTACGACGAAGGCCGGGGCGAGCAGCTCGACGTGCTCGCGGCCATCGGCGTGCTCGACGCGGCCGTCGACCCGACGTTGCCGTGCCTCCTCGCGGGGTGGTCGTTCGGAGCCGACATCGCGCTGGCCACCGTCGACGAGCGCATCGCGGGGTGGCTCGCGATCGCGCCGCCGTTGCGCATGGTGCCCGACTTCTCCGCGGTGGCCGCCGACCCACGCCCGAAGCTGCTGGTGCTCGCCGAGCACGACGAGTTCCGCGAACCCGCATCGGTGATCGACGCGACGCGCGACTGGCAGCATGTCGACACCGAGGTGGTGGGTGGCGCGAGCCACTTCTTCGTGGGCCGCACCGACCGGTTGGTCGAGCTTGCGCTCGCGTACGTCAGCCGGTGGGCGCCGGGCTGAACACGTGGCGTTCGAGGAACGCGGAGCGGCGCTCGACCGACGCGCGCCACATGGTGAGATCGGCTTCGAAGTGGGCGCGCTCGCCCTCTTCGTAGGCGTGCTCGAGCTCGTCGAAGGCGGCGTCTTCCGCGTCGAGCAACTCGCGGTAGCGCCGGAAGAATCCTTCGCTGATCAGATCGCTCCCGTCGATTCCGTGACCCATGCCAACCCCCGATGTGATCGCTGATGGGCAACACGTTCCCGGCCGGGCGCCGGGCCCGGCCAGACCGTACCCCAGCCGCTTGCGCCCTGTCACTGGTTGCGTGACGCTTCACCGTCGACGCCGCCGGCCATCGATGCCGACGAGACATGGAGGACCCGTGAACGACACCGTGCTGTACGAGCTCGACGGCCATGTGGCCACGATCACGTACAACCGCCCCGAAGCGCTCAACGCCGTCAACGGCGCCATGCGCCTCGGGCTCAACGATGCGTTCGCCCGCTTCCGCGATGACGAGGAGGCCTGGATCGCCATCGTCACCGGGGCCGGGCGGGCGTTCTGTGCGGGCGGCGACGTGCGGGGCGGGGGCGGCAACCCGATCGGCGACTTCCCCGGCACGTTCTGGGAGAAGCCCACCATGAACTCATTCGAGAGCGGGTGGGAGATCTACAAGCCGGTGATCGCGGCCGTGAACGGCTACTGCCTCGGCTACGGCCTCACCCTCGTGACCTGGTGCGACTTCGTGATCGCGAGCGAGCGGGCCGAGTTCGGGTTCCCCGAGGTGCGCCTCGGCGTGCCGACGATCGTGGGCGCGATCCGGCTTCCCCAGCGCATCCCCTGGCAGTACGCGATGGAGCTGATGCTCACCGGCGACCGGATCGACGCCACGCGCGCCAAGGAGGTGGGGATCGCCGGTTGGGTGGTGCCGCACGACGAGCTGATGGCCGAGGCACGCGCGCTCGCCGACCGCCTGCTCCAGGGCGCGCCATTGGCCCAGCGGGCGATCAAGGAAGTCGCGATGCGCGCGCAGTACCTCCCGCCCGTCGAAGCCATCCGCTTCGGCGAGACGATGCGCATCGTCGCCACGCAGAAGCAACAAGAAGCGAACGAGACGGGTTCACCGTCCGCGTGGGAGCGCCCCGAGGGTTGATCGGGCTGGAGGGCGCGCGAGGATCGGGGCATGGAGTCGTGGCGGATCCTCGTGGCGGTCGCGGCGTTCGCGCTCGCGATCTTCACGTTCCTGATGAAGGTGCGCCATGCGATCGGCCGTCACGCTGCGACGGCACGGATCGCCGGCTACGTGCTGACGGGCATCGCCGCGCTCGTGGGC
>DASUMF010000200.1:0-3489 GCA_036277835.1 Acidimicrobiia bacterium | reverse complement strand
CGTCGATCACCTGCCACCCCGTCGCGACGAGTTGTGGGAGCTCGGCTGGATCCACGACGTCGCAATCGCCAGACCGGATGTTCTCGATCATGTAGCCGAGCATGTTCACCGGATCCTTGGCCGACGAATACGGCGGCGCGTACGCGAGCTCGAGGTCGGCCAGCCGCTCGCCGGACAAGCCCGCGAACATCGCGGTGGCGAGCACGTCGATCCGCTTGTCGACGCCATCGGTGCCGACAGCCTGCGCACCGAGCAGCGTGCCGTCGTCGACGTCGAACAGCACCTTGATCGCGATCTGCGCGGCACCCGGGTAGTACGTCGCGTGGCTCATCGGGTGCGAGTGCACCACCCGGAACCGCCGCCCGGCCGCGACGAGGCGGCGCTCGTTCCATCCCGTCAGAGCCACCGTCAGGCCGAACACCTTCACGATCGCCGTGCCGAGCGACGGCGAGGCAACGACAGGACGTCCGGCGATGTGATCGGCCACCCGCCGGCCCTGGCGGTTCGCGATGTTCGCCAGCGCGATGAACGACTTCCCGCCGCTCACCCGATCGTCCTTCTCGACTGCGTCACCGATCGCGTACACGTCGGGCGCGCTCGTGCGGTTCACCGCGTCCACGACGATCGCACCATGGGAGCCCAGCGCGAGGCCGGCATCGCGCGCCAGCGATGTGTCGGGCCGGACGCCGATCGCACCGATGACCAGATCGGCGGCGATCCGACGGCCGTCGGCCAACTGCACAGCGTCCTCGGTGATTCCGGTGACCGATGCGCCGACCTCGACGATGACACCGTTGGCGATCAGCTCCCTGTGCACGAGGATCGCGAGTTCCGGGTCGAGTGGCGTCAAGACCTGCTGCGCGGCCTCGACGATCGTGACCGCGATGCCTCGGCGCGCCAGGTTCTCGGCCATCTCGAGCCCGACGAAGCCCGCACCGATCACCACTGCGGTGTGGACATCCTGCGTGACCGAATCGGCGACGCGTTCCGCGTCTTCGACGGTGCGCAGGCTCAGGACCCGCTCGAACCCCGCGACGGGCAGACGGATCGGCGCGGCCCCGGTGCTCAGCACCAGTGCGTCGTACGGCAGGGTGGTGACATCGCTCGACGCTGTAGTGCGCACGTTGATCTGGTGGTCGGCGACGTCGATCGCGACCACCTCCGCGCCGACGCGCACATCGAGGCAGAACCGTTCGTGGAGCTGCTCGGGTGTCTGGAGCAGCAGGTCGTCTTCGTCTTCGATCACGCCGCCGACGAAGTACGGCAGCCCGCAATTCGCGTACGAGACGTGCGCCGAGCGCTCGAGCACTGTGATGGTGGCCGACTCGTCGAGCCGGCGCAGACGTGTCGCGACCGACATCCCCCCGGCGACGCCGCCGACGACGATCACGCGCCGGCTGGAGGAAGCCGACGGGTTCATCCTGCGGCCTTCGGGCTCGGCGCCGACCGATGCTGCGCTTCGTCACGCAAGAGGTGCTCGATGTCCTCGACCCGCAGGAGCCCGACGATCGCGTCCGAGGATCCGACCGCGAGCGCGCGCGTCGGCGTTCCGACGAGGTCCGACACGCGATCCTCGACGCCGTCCGTGGGATCGAGCATCAGGAGCTCTCGCACCGCCAGGTCGTCGGCTCGCGCCGAGGGCGCGGCGCGTCGGATGCGGAGATCGTCGAGCAGTCCGACGTAGCGGCCGTGCTCGACGACCGGGAACACGCGCTGGTGCTCTCGCTGCAGCAACGCCTGGAGCTCGACGGCCGGAGTGCCGGCCTCGACAATCACCGGGTCCAGCAACATGAGCTGGTCCGCGCGACGGTTGCGCAGGCCGACGTGGACCACGGTCGCGGCTTCCTCCATGGTCGCACCCATGTAGACGAACACGCCGATGATCACGAACCAGAGGTTGAAGAACAGCCCGACGACGACGAGCGCCACCGCGACCCCGTGACCGACGCGCACCGCGATGCGCGTGGCCGTGAGGAGATCGTGTCGCCGCTCGAGGAGTGCACGGAATACGCGGCCGCCGTCGAGCGGGAACGCGGGGAGCAGGTTGAACGCCGCGATCACGAGGTTGAACCAGAACGTCCGGGCCAGCAGCGGCCCGTTGTACATCGTGAACGGTAACAGCGGTACGAGCGCGAGCGTCGCGACGAGACCCGCCACTCCCGCGATTGCGACGCTGGCCAGCGGTCCGGCGATCGCCATGGCGAACTCGTCGCGCGGCTCCTCAGGGAGCCGCTCGAGCTTCGAGACGCCGCCGATCGGTAGCAGCTCGATCTCGTGGACCACCGCACCGCGTCGGCGCCCGACCAGGCAGTGCGCCAGCTCGTGGAGGAGCACGCATCCGAAGATCACGACCAACCACACGAGCGACGATGCGATGCCGAGCCCTTCGGGCGCGGTCGACGCGAGCACGAAGAGCGCGACCAGGATGAAGAACGACCAGTGGACGCGGATCTCGATGCCCGCGATGCGCCCGATCGGAAATGAGCCGTGGCGGCGCGCAGCGCGGGTCTGGACAGGGGCGTTGCTCATGAGCTCACGGTAAGGACCGGGCGGCCATGATGTCAGGGGCGAAGGTCCTGTCTCACGCTTCCTTGACCTGGGCGTACCAGATCCGCTCAGCAACTCGGTGGATGTGGTCACCTATGCGGGACAGGCGCCGGTAGGCCTCGCGCCGCGCCATGACCTCGTGCAGGTCGGGGACGCCGAGCAGGGCCGACATCGCGGTTCGGTAGGTGTGCTCGACGCGACGTTGGCTCTTGATCGCCGCGTCGGCGTGCACGGTGGGATCGTCACCCCGGACACCGAGACCTGCAAAGGCGAGGTCGAGCTCCTCGACGGCACGACTGAGCAGGTCAGCCATGGTGGCCATCGGCTCGTCAGGAGCCAGGTTCATCACCTCCATCTCGCGCACGAGATCCTTCGCGCCGTTGAGTACCTCGTCGAGGTCCGTCGAGAGCTCGAAGAGGTCCTCGGCGTCGAATGGTGGCGCGAACGACTCGCGCAATGCTCGCCACAACGCGCGCTTGGTGTCGTCGGCCCGGTGCTCACACGCTCGCACGGTGTCGGCGGCTTCTCGGGCACCCGCGGCCCACGCCGCGAGCGCGTGCATTCCCTCGACCGTGATCGTGGCCTGTTCGCGCAGCATCGGGATCAGTCCACGATCGTCGGGCATGAGCCAGTGACGGGTCACGTGAACCACCTCCAAGGGAGCAATGCGATGGCCGCGAGCATCGCGCTCGCCGGAACCGTGACGAGCCACGCGAGCAGCATGGCGCGGACGAGACGCCAGCGAACGTGACGCCAGCGCCGGCGGCCACCACCGACGCCGACAACCGAGGAGGCCACGACCTGCGTGGTGCTCACCGGCGCGCCGATGAGCGCAGCTCCCAACAGCACCGCCGTCGAACCTGACTGGCTCGACAGGCCGTCGACCGGGCGCAGCCGCACGATTCGGCGTCCGATCGTGCGCACGATCGGCCACCCACCGAA
>DASUMF010000199.1:0-8262 GCA_036277835.1 Acidimicrobiia bacterium | reverse complement strand
GTCGCGCCGTTCCCGGAGGAGGACATCGCCGCGCTCGCCGCGCTCATCGGCCCCGATCGGGTGCTCTTCGGATCCGACTGGCCGCACCCCGAGGGGGTGGCGAAGCCCGGCGACTTCCGGAAGTTCACGGCGGGCATGACCGAAGCCGAGCAGAAGCTGATCATGCGCGACAACGCGCTGTCGCTCGTGGAGCCGGACCCGGTGTGACTGCGCCGCCCGTCGTCGACTCGCGACCGTCGGGTTGACACCAGAGCCTCTGCGTATCCACTATTCCTCTAACCTCCTAGAGGAATGGACCATGCATGATCGAGTTCCGGATCTCGCCGAAGTCGGGCGTCGCGCCGTACCGACAGATCGTCAACCAGGTGCGACAGGCGTTGCGACTCGGCCTGCTGCGTGAGGGGGATCAGCTCCCGACCGTGAAGGAGGTGGTCGCCTCGGTGGCCATCAACCCGAACACGGTGCTCAAGGCGTATCGCGAGCTCGAGCACGAGGGGCTCGCGGAGGGTCGTCCCGGCGTCGGCACCTTCATCACGAGATCGCTCGCCGGCTCTTCACTCGCCGCGCACCGCGCGCTTCGCAAGGACCTCGACCGTTGGCTCACGAAGGCCCGGAGCGCCGGTCTCGACGACGACAGCATCGCGGCGTTGTTCGAAGACACTTTTCGCGGTGCGGTCGCCGACGAGGGAGCCGCGTGACGCCCGCGATCGAGGCCGGTGACCTGGGCAAGAGCTACCGCGGGCGCTGGGCGCTCCGACACGCCTCGGTGAGCGTGCCGACGGGCAAGGTGGTCGGGCTCGTCGGCGCGAACGGTGCGGGCAAGTCGACGTTCCTCCACCTCTCGGTCGGGCTGCTCGCGCCGAGCGAAGGGGAGATCCGCGTGCTGGGCGGACGTCCGGGCGACGGTCGTGAGCAGCTGGCCAAGGTCGGCATGCTCGCACAGGACACTCCTCTCTACGGCTCGTTCACCGTGGCCGATCACCTCGAGCTGGGTGCACGGCTCAACCCGTCGTGGGACTCGGCGGCTGCCGAGGCGCGGATCGCCAAGGTCGGGTTGGACCAGAAGCAGAAGGCGGCCGCGCTGTCGGGTGGTCAACGCTCGCAGCTCGCGCTGACGCTGGCGATCGGCAAGCGCCCAGAGCTCCTGCTGCTCGACGAGCCCGTCGCGAGCCTGGATCCGCTGGCGCGGCGCGAGTTCCTGCAAGACCTGATGGAGCTCGCGGCCGACGGGCTGAGCATCGTGCTCTCGTCCCACCTGATCGGCGACGTCGAACGAGTCTGCGATCACCTCGTCGTGCTGGTGGACGGACACGTTCGGCTCGCCGGTGACATCGACGACATCCTCGGCGAGCACCGCGTCATCACTGCACCGCGGCTCCGTCCCGACCAGCCGACCGACGACGAGGTCATCGAGCGGACCGACACTCCCCGCCAGACCACGCTCCTGGTGCGCGGGAGCGGGCCGGTGCTCGACCCGACGTGGACGTCGACGGACGTCGGCCTCGAGGAGATCGTGCTCGCCTACATGGCGCGGCCGGCGACCACGTCGCCCACGCTGAGCAGCGTCGGAGGTGTCGCGTGACGTGGCTCGCGTGGCGTCAGCTGCGAACGCAGGCCGCCGTCGTCGCCGGTGCACTCGTCGTCGTCGTGATCGCACTGGTGGTGACGCGCACGCACGTCGTCGACGTGTACAGCCCGTCGGGCGACCACGAGCTCACCGGCATCTACGTGTGGCTTCGCCTGCTGGGGACCGTCCTCATCGGGTTGCCCGCAGCCATCGGAGCGTTCTGGGGCGCGCCGATGATCGCGAGCGAGCTCGAAGGCCACACGCAGCGACTGGCGTGGACGCAGAGCATCACCCGAGACCGGTGGCTCGCGGTCAGGCTCGCGCTCACCGCCGCGGTGTCGGTCGCCGTCGTCGCGATCTTCGCGGCCGTGTTCACCTGGTGGTGTGCACCGCTCGATGCGACAGACGTGAACCGCATCGCCCCGGCGAACTTCGCGCAACGTGGTGTCGTCGCGATCGGGTACACGCTCTTCGCACTCGCGCTCGGCGTCCTGCTCGGCGCGGTCATCCGGCGCACGTTGCCCGCGATGGCGGCCACGCTGCTGGCCTTCCTCGTCGCGAGGCTGGCGATCCAGAAGCTCGTCCGACCGCACCTCGTCGCCGCGACGACGCTCCGCACCGACCCGTTCAGTCCGGGCCCGCGCGGGGCGTGGACGCTCTCGACGCGCACGGTCGACGCCGCCGGACACCAGGTGTCGGCGCAAGCCCTCGAGAACCACCTCGTGAAGGCCTGTCACCTGACCCGCGCCACGCCGGACGTCGACCAGGCGCTCGCCAACTGCGCGCATCGCCTGGGATTCGACAACCTCACCCGGGCGATCCCGTCGAGTTCGTTCTGGCAGCTCCAGGCCGCCGAGCTGGTGGTGTTCGTGGGCCTGGCGGCGATCGCCGCTGCCGCCACCTTCTGGTGGATCCGACACCGCGCCACATGACTGACTCGCCCGCGCCCATGTCGGTCATGCCGCGACGCGCGCGTCGCGGTTCACGGGCACCAACCCTCATCCCTCGCGTTCGCGCCTCGGCGAGCCGAGCTGTTGCAGGTGCTGGTTGAGTCGGGCGGCTTGGCGGGTCTGGTGGTCGCGCTCTGCGAGGTTGGGTGCGTTGCGAGCCGCGTCGGCGTAGAGGCGGGCCGCGAGCCCGAGCTCGCCGTTCTTCTCGTGCAGGTATGCCGCGACCGCGTCGCGCCGCGGTACGTGATCGTCGACCCCCGCGAGGGCGGCAAGTCCGGCGAGCGCGCCGTCGGCCTCGCCGACCGCGACCGCGCGGTTGAGCCGGACGACCGGAGTGTCGGCGAACCGCAGCAGCTCGTCGTACCACTCGACGATCTGCACCCAGTCGGTCTCCTCGACGCGCGTCGCGTCGGCGTGGAGCGCGGCGATCGCCGCCTGCGCCTGGTACTCACCGAGTTGATCGCGGGCGAGCGCGGCCTGCGCGATGTCGATGCCCTCGGCGATGAGCACGGTGTCCCACTGGCCGCGGTCCTGATCGGAGAGTGGCACGATGCTGCCGTCCGGTCGAGTGCGGCTCTCACGACGGGCGTGGTGGAGCAGCATGAGGGCGAGCAACCCGTGAACCTCGGGTTCGTCCGTCACCGCAGCGAGCTGGCGGGTCAGGCGGATCGCCTCGGCGGCGAGATCGACGTCGCCGGAGTAGCCCTCGTTGAAGACGAGGTACAACACCCGCATCACGGTGTGCACGTCGCCGGGACGTTCCACTCCGGCGCGGCTCACGATGCGCTTCGCGCGGCTGATGCGTTGCGCCATCGTGGGCTCGGGCACGAGGTAGGCGCGCGCGATCTGGCGCGTGGTGAGGCCACCCACGGCTCGGAGCGTCAACGCCACCGCCGCGGTCGGTGCCAGGTCCGGGTGCGCGCAGAGGAAGTAGAGGTGCAGTGTGTCGTCGGCGCTGGGGATCGCGCCGGCGGGCGGTTCGGTGTCGAAACGGACCTCGCGGTCGCGGCGCGCAGCGTCGGACCGCGTCATGTCGAGGAATGCTCTCCATGCGACCGTGATGAGCCACGCCTTGGGATCCGCGGGCTCCGTGGTCTCCCACGCGGCGAGTGCCCGGATGAGCGCCTCCTGCACGGCGTCCTCGGCCGTCGCGAAGTCGGCACCGCGACGGACGAGGACGCTCAGGACTGCCGGCGCGAGCTCGCGGAGCTCGACGTCGTCCACGGTCACTGCGTGACGGTGGGCGGCGCGGTCAGGAAGGGTCGGACCTCCAGCCACTCGTGGATCGGCGCACCGCCGGCGCCGGGTGCTGCCGAGAGCTCACCGGCGAGCTCGATCGCACGCTCGTAGCTGTCGACGTCGATCACGTACCAGCCCGCGATCAGGTCCTTCGTCTCGGCGAACGGCCCGTCGGTCACCGGCGGGCGCCCCTCGCCGTCGTAGCGGACCCACACGCCGTCGGGCGACAGGGCCTGTCCGTCGACGAGCTCGCCGTCGCGCTCGAGTCGGGCCGCGAAGTCGTGCATGAACCCCATGTGGGCCTCGACCTCGTCGGGCTTCCACCGGTCCATCGGGACGTCGTTGACGGCTGCCGGCGCGCCCCGGTAGTGCTTCAGCAACAGGTACTTGGCCATGGTGTGCTCCTCGTGTGACGGCGGCCCCGTTGGCCGCGTTCACACCAGAGACGAAGCAGACTTCCAATTCTCGACACGGCCGGCGGAGACGTCGTGGCGGCGACGACGGCTTGGCGGAGGGACAGGGATTCGAACCCTGGGTGAGTTGCCCCACACACGCTTTCCAAGCGTGCCGATTCGGCCGCTCTCGCACCCCTCCTGGGGTCGATGATCGTACCGGCGCACCCGCGGCCAACCGGTAGCCTGCGCTTGCCGTGCTAGGCGGGGCGCTCGTGGTTCCCTGTACCCCAAACCCACGTCAGGGGGGCTGAATTCCCGCTCGAGGCTGAGGCAGCCGTCAGGTACGACTCGTAGGAAGTGTCGAGGATCGGGTCCTGCGCAACGGGATCCCGTGAACCGAGTCAGGTCCGGAAGGAAGCAGCTCTCAGCGGGCCCTCTCGTGTGCCGCAGGGGTGCCTGATCCGAGCCGACTACGAGCACGACCTCCTGGCGCCTCAGTCGACAGCGGGTGCACGGCGTTTCAACTCGTGGGCTGCTTCTCGTCCTCGGCTGCGAGGTCGGCGAGCTCCTCTTCGAGGGAGCGGTTCGCCTCCACGTGCACGCGGGGGAGGATGCGGTCGAGCCACTTCGGCAGCCACCAGTTCCAGTCGCCGAGGAGCTCCATCGTCGACGGTACGAGCACCAGCCGCACGACCGTCGCGTCGATGAGCACCGCCACCGCGAGCCCGAGACCGAGCAGCTTCAGCGCGACCTCGTCGCCGAGCACGAAGCTCCCGAACACGCAGACCATGATCGCGGCCGCGGCGGTGATCACACGTGCCGTGAGCGCGAGGCCGTCGGCCACCGCGGTCGCGTTGTGCCCGGTGCGGTCGTACTCCTCCTTGATGCGCGACAGCAGGAACACCTCGTAGTCCATCGACAGGCCGAACACGATGGCGAAGATGTACACCGGTGCCCAGGCTTCGATCGGTGTCGCGCGATCCACCCCGATGAGGTCGGCGGCCCATCCCCATTGGAACACCGCGACGACCACGCCGAAGGCGGCGCCGATCGACAACAAGTTCATGATGACGGCCTTGAGCGGTACCAGCAGGCTGCGGAACACGAGCATCAGCAGCAGGAACGACAGCAGGAGCACCGCGCCCATGAAGATCGGGATGCGCTCCGCGGTGTAGGCGGAGAAGTCGTCGGCCGATGCCGTCAAGCCCCCCACCTTCACGTCGACCTCGTTGCCGATCACCGAGGGGATGACGTCGTCGCGCAGCCGGTCGACGAGCTCTGCCGTGGACTCGGACTGCGGGTCGCTCGTCGGGAACACCCGCATCACCGCGATCGACCCGTCCTGGCTCGAGATCGGCGGCGTCGCGAAGGCCACGCCCTCGGCGTTGCTCAGCTGTTCGGACAAGTCGGTGAGCGCGGCGAGGTCCTGCTCGCCGTCGGGCGTCTCGGCCACGAGCAGCAGCGGACCGTTGAAGCCCGGACCGAAGCCCTCGGCGACGAGGTCGTAGGCGCGGCGGGTGGTGTCGGACTCCGGACGGTTGCCGGAGTCGGCGAGGCCGAAGCGCATCGAGAGCATCGGCACCGCCAGGACCAGGAGGATGACGAGCCCGACGATGAGCGCCGGCCACGGCCGCCGCTGGATCACGTGGCTCCAGCGGACCCACACCGACTCGCGCGTGTTGGCCCGCGCCTTCCTGCGGTGGATCCCGAACTTGTCGATGTTGCGCCCGACGAAGCCCAACAGCGCGGGCAGCAGCGTGACCGACGCGAGCATCGTGGTGAGCACACCGATCGCGATGCCGATGGCCGAGCCCTGGTAGATGCTCGTCTGCATCAGCAGGAGGCCGAGGATCGAGATCACCACGGTGGTGCCCGCGAACAGCACGGCGCGGCCCGCAGTATCGAGCGCGCGCACGACGCTGCGTTCCGGGTCGAGTCCTCCTTCGAGGTTCTCTCGGTAGCGCGTGACGATGAACAGCGCGTAGTCGATGCCGACGCCCAAGCCGATCATCGCGGTCGCGGCCGTCGTGAAGTCGGGCATGTCGACGAAGTTGTTCGCGATCGACACGATCGCGATGCCGGTGCCGATGCCGAACAGCGCGGTGCCGATCGGCAGTCCCATCGCGAGCACCGAGCCGAAGGCGAACAGCAGGATGATGATCGCGGCGATGAGCCCGATCGCCTCGCTCTTGCCGTTCAGCGCCTCCTTGGCGAACATGTTGCCGCCGTACTCGATCTCGAGGCCCTGCACGTCGACCTTGTCGCCGAGCGCGACCACCTGGTCGGCGACCTCCTTCAGGCCCTCCGCGGATCGGTCGGCCATGTTGAGTTGCGCGTACGCGATCTCGCCGTTCTGGCTGATCTGCGATGCGCCCTCGTCGGAGTACGGGCTGACGACCGACACGTTCGGGATCTCGTCGACCTTCGCGAAGAAGTCGTCCATCGCCGCTTGGACGTCGGCGTCGTCGACGCCCTGATCGGCCTTGAACACGATCTGGGCCTGGATCTGGCGGTCGCGGAAGTCCTTCGACTGCGCGAGGAGGTCGTAGGCCTCCTGGCTCTCGGTGCCGGGGAGCTTGAACTCGGTCTTGAACGCGCCACCGACGGCGCCCGACAGCGCGAACACACCGATGAGGGCGAAGATCCAGACGGCGAGGACCGTCTTGCGGCGTCGGTACATCGTCCGCGCGAGTCGCTCGAGCATGCCGATACCTCGGGGATGTGGGGAAGGGGGCGGGGGTCCCGGGGGGAACGGCTGACAACGTTATGCAACCGGCGCCGCCGCTGCGAGGGGGTGTCGCTACAGTCCACGCCGATGGCGTACCAGTCGCTCTACCGCAAGTACCGGCCGCAGCGGTTCGGGGAGCTCGTCGGCCAGGCGCACGTCAGCACCGCGCTCCGCAACGCGGTGCGCGACGGGCGCGTCGGCCACGCCTACCTGTTCTCGGGACCGCGCGGCACGGGCAAGACGACGAGTGCCCGCATCCTCGCCAAGGCGCTGAACTGCCTCGACCGCGCGCCCGACGGCGATGCCTGTGGCGTGTGCGAGAACTGCGTGGGGATCACCGAAGGCCGGTTCCTCGACCTGTTCGAGCTCGACGCGGCGTCGAACAACAGCGTCGACGACATCCGCGCGCTGACCGAGAGCGTGCACCTCGGGCTCGGGCTCACCGCGTCGTTCAAGGTGTACCTCATCGACGAGGTGCACATGCTCTCGGCCAACGCGTCGAACGCGCTCCTCAAGACGCTCGAGGAACCGCCCGAGCACGTCGTGTTCGTGCTCGCGACGACCGGACCTGAGCGCGTGCTGCCCACGATCCGGTCGCGCACGCAGCACTTCGAATTCACGCTCTACACCCTCGAGGAGCTCGCCGGTCACCTCGCCGACGTGTGCGAACGTGAGGGCATCCCGGCCGAGCCGCTCGCGCTCGACGTGATCGCGCGCGCAGCCGCGGGCTCCATGCGCGACGCGTTGTCGTTGCTGGAGCAGGCCATCGCGCAGGGCGCGCTCGACGCCGAGACGGTGGCGACGCTCTTCGGCGGCACCGGCTTCGAGCTGCGCATGGCGTTGCTCGACGCCATCGCCAACGAAGACGTTCCCGGCGCGATCGTCGGCCTCGGCGAGCTGCTCGACGCCGGTCACGATCCTCGCCGCGTCACCGAAGACCTCCTCACGACGACCCGCGACGTGTTCCTCCTCACGAGCGCGAAGGGACGCGTGCGCGTCGAAGCTCCGGAGGATCAACTTGCGCGGCTCACCGCGCTCGGCGAGCAGGTCGGGCCCGGGCTGCTGGTACGAGTGCTCGAGACGCTCGGTCAGGCGGTGGTCGACATGCGCGGCACCGACGCGGCCGATCCGCGGCTGGTGCTCGAGATCGCGCTCGTTCGGCTGGCGCGTCGAGATGCCGGACCGCCGCTCGCGGTGCTCCTGGAGCGGGTGGAACGACTCGAGCGTTCAGGCAACGGCGGCGTGGCCGCCACCGGATCGGGCACCCCCGATCGGGCCGTGCCGGTGCCGCGTCCGGCGGTCGCCGAGCCGGCGGCGCCGCGCCGGTCGGGCACCCTCGGGGCGCG
This sequence comes from Acidimicrobiia bacterium, assembly GCA_036277835.1. Lineage (GTDB taxonomy): Bacteria > Actinomycetota > Acidimicrobiia > IMCC26256 > DASPTH01 > DASUMF01. The sequence goes on along the minus strand of DASUMF010000199.1, from coordinate 37 downwards.
GCGCGCCGCCGCGGCCGCGAACGCGGAAGCGGTGTCA
>DASUMF010000198.1:0-5548 GCA_036277835.1 Acidimicrobiia bacterium | reverse complement strand
GAGAGCGCCGAGGTCGCAGCGGTGCTCGTCGGCGCGGCGCCCCTCGCGGAGCTCGCCGCGGCGGCGGGCACGTACGGCGCCGGCATCGTCTTCGTCGCGCAGGACGACTCGTTCGACCCGCCGTTGCCGCAGCCGCGCATCGACGTGCTCGAGCACCTCGTGCGCACGGGCGGCCACGACACGGTGCTGTTCTCGAACTCGGTGCTCGCCGCCGACGTCGCGGCCGGGCTCGCAGCACGTCTCGACGCGGGGCTCAACTGGGACCTCGTCGAACTCGAGCCGCGCGGCGACGCGCTGGTCGGCCGGCGCCCGGCACTCTCCGACTCCGTGCTGGTCGACGTGGGATGGCGCTCGTCGACGCGCCTTGCCGTGTTCCGCGCCGGCTCGTTCGAGGCGCTGGCCACGGGAGGCGTCGCGACGGTCGACGCGGTCGACGCGCCGGCGCAGCCGCACTCGCGTCTCGCCACCATCACGAGCCGCGAGCTGCGCGACGACGAGGGACCGTCGATCGAGGACGCAGAGATCGTCGTCGGGGGCGGTATCGGCCTCGGATCAGCCGAGGGGTTCGCGCTCGCCGAGGAGCTCGCCGCGCTCGTCGACGGCGCCGTCGGTGCGACCCGCGCCGCCGTCTACAAGGGCTGGTACCCGCACTCGGCGCAGATCGGCCAGACCGGCAAGACGGTCACGCCGAAGCTCTACCTCGCACTCGGCATCTCGGGTGCCGTGCAACACAAGGTCGGGATGCAGAACGCGAAGGTGATCGTGGCCATCAACAAGGACCCGAACGCGCCGATCTTCGAGTTCAGCGACCTCGCGGTCGTGGGCGACCTGCACACGATCGTCCCGCGCCTCGTCGAGCTGCTGCGGGAGCGCAAGGGCGCGTCGTGAGCCGCCCCGCCGACTACCCGCCGCACTTCGATCCCGAGACGCGCGTCGCGGCGCCCACCGATCCGATCGACGAACGCATCGACGTCGGTGTGCTCGTCGTGGGTGCCGGCCCCGCCGGTCTCGCGTGCGCGATCCGCTTCGGTCAGCTCCTCGAGGAGCATCCCGACGTCGCGGAGCGTCTTGGTGAGGTTCCGCTGGCCGTGGTCGAGAAGGGCGCCCACCCCGGCGCGCACCTCTTGTCGGGCGCGGTGCTGAACACGCGCTCGCTGCGCACGCTCCTCGGCGACGACGCGCTCGCCGACATGCCCACCTACGGGCCGGTGCAGCGTGAGTCGGTCTACATGATGATGCGCGACCGGTCGGTGCCGATCCCGCCGCCGCCGACGATGCGCAACCACGGCAACGTCATCGTGTCGGTGTCGCAACTCGGGCGGTGGCTTGCCGAGCGGGCCGAGGACCTCGGCGCGATGATCCTGCCCGAAACGGCTGCCGACGAGTTGCTCGTCGACGGCGACGCCGTCGTTGGGGTGCGCACCGGCGAACGCGGCCGCGGTCGCGACGGCGCGGAGCTCGGCAACTACGAGCCCGGCAACGACATCGTCGCCAAGATCACCGTGCTCGCCGAGGGCACCACCGGCCACCTCAGCAGAGTCGCGCTCGACCACTTCGGGCTGCACGGCGACGCACCGCAGGTCTGGGAGCTGGGCGTGAAGGAGGTGTGGCGCGTCGCGCAACCGCTCGACCGCATCATCCACACGCTCGGCTGGCCGCTGCGCCCGCAGGCCAAGTACCACGAGTTCGGCGGGTCGTTCATCTACCCGATGGGCGACGACATGGTCGCCATCGGCATGGTCGTCGGGCTGGACTACCGCGACGTCACGCTCTCCGCGCACGACCTGCTCCAGGAGCTGAAGACCCACCCGCGGATCCGGCCCATCCTCGAGGGTGGCGAGCGACTCGAGTGGGGCGCGAAGACGATCCCGGGCGGCGGGTTCCACTCGTTGCCCGGTCGGTTCCACGCACCCGGCCTGTTGCTCTGCGGTGACGGCGCGGGCATGGTGAACATCCCCACGTTGAAGGGCGTGCACTACGCGGTCGAGTCCGGACGCCTCGCGGCCGAAGCCGCGTTCGCCGCCGTGCGCGACGGCGACGGGGGAGAAGCCGACTCGCCGTCGACCGCCGCGCTCGCGTCGTACGACGACGCGATCCGCAGCAGCTTCATCTGGAGCGACCTCCACGAGGTGCGCGACATGCGCAACGTGTTCGGACGCGGCTTCGTGCTCGGTGCCGCGTTCGCCGGCGCGATGACCTTGTCGAAGGGCCGGATCGACCTCGGCAAGCTGCCGTGTGAGCCCGATGCGGAGCAGCCGCTGCTGCGCACCGACCGCGGTGAGCGCTATCCCAAGCCCGACGGCAAGCTCACCTTCGACAAGCTCTCGTCGGTGTTCGCGGCGGGCAACAAGACCCGCGACGACCAGCCGTGCCACATCGAGCTGGAGACGCGCGTTCCTCGCGACGTCGCGGAGCTCTGGGTGAACATGTGCCCGGCGCAGGTGTACTCGATCGGCGCGGCGGGCGACGACGGGCTCGTCACGGTCGAGCTCGAGCCGTCGAACTGCGTCGAGTGCGGCGCCATCACCGCGAAGGGCGGGCGCCTGACCCCGCCCGAGTCGCCGTCGGGCCCGGAGTACACCCTGAGCTGAGCGGGAGCCCGCGCCTTCGTCAGGTCGCGGTGAGGTCGAGGTCGGGCGGCGGCTCGTCGGGCATCTTCCAGCGCAGGAAGCCCTTGTCGTACTGCTCGTGGTACCCGTTCGCGTCCTCGATCATCGTGTCGAACGCGGACTCGAAGGTGTCCCAGTCCTCGTCCTGGATCGCGGTGCGGATCGTGGCGACGATGCCGGTGAGGAACACGTCCATGTCGTCGGCGTACTTCGGTCGCAGGATGGCGCCCTTCTCGAGCAGGTTGACCGCCTCCGAGAGCTGGAAGGCCGCGAGGGCGCGGTTCTTCGCCTTGCCCGCGTAGTAGCACTTCCAGATCCGGCCGCCGACGAGCGGCATGATCTCGGCCATCCCGGGCATGAGGTGCCCGAGGTCGGAGAGCTCGAACGAGCCGCCCTTGATCTTGATCTCGTGGTCGTGCTCGGGAACCTCTGCTGCAGTCATGGCGGCGAATCTACCGCGGCCGAGTCAGTGCTCGACGAGCCGTACCCGCAGCGCGTCGAGGTCGGCATCGCGCACGCCGAGATGCAACAGGAGCTCGCGTCCGCTCCCGTACTTCGCCCGTGCCTGCTCGAGGAACCCGAGGATCGTCTCGCCGCTGACCACGCGCCGCTCGGGAGGGATCTGGCGGAGGAACGCCGCGAACTGGGGCTCGTTGGCCTGGATCCACGGCGCGCTCCGGGCACGTGACTCGGCGGTGAGCACGTAGTCGGCCGCGATGACGTCGTCGTCGACACCGAGCAGCTCGAGCATCAGCGCCGCCACGATGCCGGTGCGGTCCTTGCCGGACGTGCAGTGGAACACCGCGGGCAGCGCGTCGTCGGCCGCGAGCAGCTCGAACACCCGTGCCAGCGAGGTACCGAATTGCTCCGCGATCGCGAGGTATCCCTGGCCGGGCACGACGTCGTCGGCAGGCAGCGGGACCGGCGGCGCGGGGTCGTCGCCTGCACGCGGCGCCAGTCGGAGGTTGTCGAGCATCGCGACGTGATGCCACGCCACGTCACCGTGGGCCGGGTCCAGGCGGCCATGGTCGTCGACCTCCGTGACGGAGCGGAGATCGATGACCGTGTGCAGCCCGAGCGCTCGGAAGACCTGCGCGTCTGCATCGGTGAGGCGGTGGAGCGTGTCGGAGCGGTACAGCGTTCCCCAACGGACGTGCCCGCCGTCGGCGGTGGGATAGCCACCGAGATCACGGAAATTGAAGCACGCCTCGAACTCCACGAGACGCTGCGGGTCACTCATCGCCCTCGATCATCGCGCGCCGACGCGAACAGCAGGTGGCCGGGCGGTGAAGCGTGGCTACGCAAGGCCCTCGCAGCCGCCCTTGCTCTGCGTGACGTCGGCGGGCCGCTGGCCGTCGGTGCACACCACGAGCGGGTTGTCGTGGGAGAACACCCCGATCGGGCTCTCCCAGCCCGGCACCGTCCACACGTGCATCAGCGGTCCGGCGTGCGCGATGTACATGCCACCTTCCGCGGAGCACTCGGATGCCGTGATGCCCTCGGCCTCCGACAGCGTCTGCTGCGTGCCGTCGGCGAGGATGGGCCCGACGCACACGTCGTCGTGGAAGTGGAAGCGGTCGTTCGGCCCCGCGAAGTCGACGAAGCTGTACATCACGCCTACCACCGGAGATGTCGGCGCCGTCCCCGCGTAGAGCCAGGCGATGGGCCGCTCGATCGCGGAACCTGCGCCCGCCAGCAGGCCGGGCGGCGGGAAGTAGTGCGCGCCCTGGCCGGGCATGAAGCTGCCCTTGCGACGGAAGCCTGCCGCCTCGGCCTCCGCGACCGTGGGGTATCGCGTCGTGATCTCGCGCACCTCGCTCAGCTGCTCGCCGAGCAGCTTGAACGTGGCCGCGTCCATGGGCAGGTAGGGCTTGAAGTCGTCGGGATGGGTGTGGCCGGCGGCGAGGTTGGCGATGTCGGCGCTCGACGCGGTGTGGCTGTGCCCGGCAACCGCGGTCCCGGTGGTTGCGTGCGTGTGCGCGGTGGTTGATTCCTCGTGGTGGTCGTCGTGCGAGTGGTTGCGGGCGCTCGGCGACGCGATCGCCGCGACCGACAGCGCGACCACCGCGATCGGCACGACCACCGCGAACAGCATCGAGCGCGTGATCAGGCGGGGGATCCCCACGACCACGACGATGACGAACGCGACCTGGAGGCCGACGCAGACCAGGTCGACGAACGACGCCGTCTCCGCCTTCCAGACGTGCGGACCGATCGGATAGCCGGTCACGCGGCTGACCGCCCAGAGCGCCACGAGCAGCGACGACCCGGCCGCCGCCCACAGCTCGAGCGTGCGGGACGGCCTCGTGAGCAGTGCGACCGCCACGCCGATCTGCGCCCAACCGACGATCGCGAAGGCGATGCCTTCGAGCGTCCACTCGCTCATGTGCGACGGCACCATCGCCAGGTGGATCACACCCGCTCCCGCGGCCAAGGCCGCGAGCGCGTGCTCGCTTCCACTCGTCGTTCGTTGCATCGGTTCCCCCCGGACGGTGCTATTGCGTCATGAGCGCGTCGGCGCGGAGTGATCCGTCGACGACGTTGCGTGCCACATCGGTCAAGCGGCGGTTGTGGTCCCTCGAGTAGCGGCGGATTCGCTGGAACGCCGCATCGACGCTCACGCCGGCGCGTTCGGCGACGACACCCTTGGCCTGCTCGATGACGATGCGCGACTCGAGGGCGGTCTCGAGTTGCCCGGCGAGCGTTCGCGTGTCGCGCAGCGACCGTTCCTGGATGATCCCGATCGTCGCGATGTCCGCGAGCGCCTGGGCCACCGCGACGTCGTCGTGCGCGAGCGCGCGGCGGTCGGTCGAGAACAGGTTCAGGGCTCCGATGACGCTGGCCCGGAGGCGCATGGGAACCGCGGAGACGGCGTGAAACCCCTTCTCGCGCGAGAACGGCGTGAAGTTCGGCCACCGCCGGGTCTCGTCGGCGAGCGC
>DASUMF010000197.1:0-9626 GCA_036277835.1 Acidimicrobiia bacterium | reverse complement strand
GCGGGCACCGGACAGCGACCTCGCCTTCACGCCTCGCGCGGTGCGCACACTCGAGCTCGCGCTGTCGTCGGCGTTGGAGCTCGGTCACAACTACATCGGCACCGAGCACCTGCTGCTGGGGCTGCTGCGCGAGAGCGAGGGGCGCGCGGCGCGCGTGTTGGCGGAGCTCGGCGTCACCCACGATGCAGTCGAGGCCGCGGTCGTCGCGGTGATCGGGATGGCGAACGGCTGACGCTGCTCGCTACGCGCGCTTGGCGAGGTACTCGACGATGGCCTGCTGCGTGGCGTACTGGTCCTTCACGCCGGCGTGGTCGCCCGCGGTCGTGACGGCCTCCGCGTCGGCGAGCCGCGCCGCGAGCGGATCGGGCGATCCGGCGCCGACGTCCTCGGAACCGGTGACGATCAGGACGGGCACGCTGACCTGGTCGACGAAATCGACGATCTCGGGTTTCGGCGCCGACATGAGCGCGGCGAGCGCCACCCGGTCGGCGCGGATCGCGTCGGCCATCTCGCGGTAGTGCCGGAGCGCCGCCGGTTCGATCGCGTCGGGGTCGTCGGTGAGGAGCACGTCGGACATCGACGCACCGCCCGGGATCCCTTCGGCAAGCCGCAGGCTGTTCTCGCCGACGCCCAGCGCCACGACGCCCTGCACGCGCTCGTCGAGCGTCGCGAGGTGCAGGGCCGTGCGCGCACCCATCGAGAACCCGACGACGAAGCACGACGCCACACCGAGCGCGTCGAGGAGCGCCATCGCATCGCGCGCCAGCACCTCGCCGCTGTAGGCCTCGGTGTCGTGCGGCTTGTCGGACAGCCCGTGACCGCGTGCGTCGTAGCCCACGGTGCGGTAGCCCTCGTCGAGCAGGCGGTCGAGGATGCCCGAACGCACCCAGTCGATGTTGACATCGCCCACGAAGCCGTGCAGGAGGAGCACGACCGTGCCCTCGCCCTGGTCGTCGTAGTACAACGAGGTTCCGTCGGCACCGGTGAAGTGCGGCATGGCTGCACGCTACTCAGGGCGAACGGTCGCCCGCGTCGACGCACACAGGGGGAACCAACGCATGGGAGCACTCGACGGACGGGTGGCGGTCATCACCGGCGCGGGCCGCGGCATCGGGCGCGAGCACGCGTTGCTCTTCGCTCGTGAGGGCGCGCGCGTCGTCGTCAACGACCTCGGTGGCGCGGCCGACGGTGGCGGTGCCGACGCCGGTCCGGCGCACGAGGTCGTCGAGGAGATCCGCGCCTTCGGGGGCGAGGCGGTGGCCCACACGGAGAGCGTGTCGTCGTGGGAAGGCGGCCAGAGCGTGATCAAGGCGGCGCTCGACGCGTTCGGCGACCTGCACGTGCTCGTGAACAACGCGGGAATCCTGCGCGATCGCATGCTCGTGAACATGTCGGAAGAGGAGTGGGACGCCGTGGTGAACGTCCACCTCAAGGGCCACTTCGTGCCCACGAAGTTCGCCGCCGTGTACTGGCGTGAGCAGGCGAAGGCGGGCGTCGACGTGAAGGCGTCGGTGATCGGCACGTCGTCGACGTCGGGGCTCTTCGGCAATGCGGGCCAGACCAACTACGGCGCGGCGAAGATGGGCATCGCGGCGCTCATGATCATCACGCAGATGGAGCTCGGCCGCTACGGCGTGCGTTGCAACGCGATCGCCCCGGCGGCGATGACGCGCCTCATCCAGACCATCCCCGGCATCGAGGATCGGGTCAGTCGGGAGGCGCAGGACTTCGACCGGATGGACCCGGCCAACATCTCACCCTTCGTCGCGTACCTCGCGACCGAGGACTGCCCGATCCAGGGCAAGGTCTTCTACGTCGCGGGCGGCGAGGTCGCGCTGTTCGAGCCGTTCACCCTCGTCGACCGCATCCGCAAGGACGGTCGCTGGACCGTCGACGAGCTCCGGGAGCAGGCCGCCCGCTTCGCCGACGTCGAGTTCGACTACGGCCGCACCCCCGTCGAGCCCTGACCCTCCACTTCCTCACTTTTGGCGTACCCCAACCACCGCACAGGTGGGTCCGGGTACGCCAAAACGGAGCAATGCGGGTCAGAGGATGACGCGCTGCACGAGACTGCCGCCGTCGACCACGAGCGTGTGACCGGTGATGCGCGCTGCGCCGGGGCCGGCGAGGAACACCGCAGCGGCCGCGATGTCGTCGGGCTGCACGAGCTTCGTCGCACCCTCGTCACCGAGCGGCTCCCAGAGCGCGCGGGCGAAGTCGGTCTTCACCAGGCCGGGAGCGATGCAGTTCACCGTGACGTCCGGGGCAAGCTCCGCCGCGAGCACCTTGGCGAGGTGGATCATGCCCGCCTTCGTGACGTCGTAGGTGCCGATCGCCCCCGCAGGGCTGATGCCGCCGACCGACGAGACGAAGATCACCCGGCCGCCGTGGGCCTCCATCCACGCCCGCCACGCGCACTGCGTCCAGGCGAACGCGCCGCGAAGGTTCACCCGGAAGGTCTTGTCCCAGGCCGCGAGGTCGATGTCGATGGTGGCGCCGTGCCACGGGTTCGTGGCGGCGTTGTTCACCAACACGTCGAGGGCACCGAGCTGTTCGATCGTGGCCGCCACGCACGCCTCCGCCTGGTCCTCCTCGCCCGCGTTCGCCGCGAACGTGGCCAGCCGGGCGCCCGGCACCTGCTGCGAGATCTCGGCGGCGGCCGCGTCGAGTGCGTCCTGCTTGCGTGACGACAGCATCACGGCCGCGCCTTGCGCCGCGCAGGCGGCGGCGATCGCCTTGCCGATGCCCTTCGACGCCCCCGTGACCAGGACGACCTTGTCCTCGAGCTGTGGATCCATCGGATGCGTGCCTCCTCTGCGCGGCAGTCTCGCACGACGCGATGGCTGAGGTGGTTGTCATGTCATGTGGCTCGTGCGCGACGATGGGGCGATGTCCGCGGTCGCCGACACGGACCGGGTCACGTCCGTGCAACGTCTGCCCCGGCTCGGCTACATCCCCGCCCTCGATGGCTTGCGCGCGCTCGCGGTCGCCGCGGTGCTCTTCTACCACGGCGACGTGAAGTGGATGCCGGGCGGCTTCCTCGGCGTCGACGTGTTCTTCGTGATCAGCGGCTACCTGATCACGTGCCTCCTGCTCGGCGACTGGCGCCAGTACCACGGCATTCACTACGCGCGCTTCTATCTCCGCCGCGCCCGAAGGTTGCTGCCCGCGCTGTTCCTGATGCTGGGCGTCGTGTGCCTCTACTCGATCCTGTTCCTGCCCGACACGATCACCGAGCTGCGCGGCCAGGTGTTCGCCGCGATCGCGTACATCGAGAACTGGTGGCTCACGTTCCACGACGTGTCGTACTTCGTCGCCGCCGGTCGACCGCCGCTGCTGCGTCACGTGTGGTCGCTCGCGGTGGAGGAGCAGTTCTATCTCGTGTGGCCGCTGATCCTCGGCCTCATGCTCAAGTTCTGGGGTGCGGATCGCCGCAAGGTGTTCGCGGCGACGGCGGGCCTGGCCGTGGTGTCGGCGATCCTGATGGCCGTCCTGTACACGCCGTACACCGACCCGTCGCGCGTCTACTTCGGTACCGACACACGCGCGTCCACGATGTTGATCGGTGCATTGCTCGCGTTCGTGTGGTCGCCGTGGCGCCTCACACGCGACACGGCGCGCAGCGCGCCACTTGTGCTCGACCTGTTCGCCGCAGTCGGGCTCGTCGGCGTGGTGTGGTTCTTCCTCAACGCGGGGGAGTTCGACCCGTGGATGTACCGCGGCGGCTTCGTGGTGCTGGCGCTGTTCACCGCGCTGCTCCTCGCCGGCACGGTGCACCCGGCGTCACGTCTCGCGCCCGCCCTGTTCGGGGTGGGTGTGCTCCGGTGGATCGGCGTGCGCTCCTACGGCATCTACCTCTGGCACTGGCCGATCTTCATGATCACCCGCCCGCACTCCGACGTGCCCTTCACCGGGATCCCCTTGCTGGTGCTGCGGATCGGGCTCACCGTGGGCGCCGCGGTGCTGTCGTTCAAGTACGTGGAAGAGCCGATCCGCGGCGGCGCCATCGGCCGACGCCTCGCGCTGTTCCGCCAGTCGAGCGGTGAGCAACGCCGACGGCTGGCCACCCGTGTCGCGGCCGTGAGCGGTGCCGTGGTCGTCGCGCTGCTCGTGATCGTCGTCGGGCTCGGCGCCGGAGGCACGCCCGGTCGCCCGCCGGGCCTGCCGGATGCGAACGCGGTGGTGCTCAAGCCGACCGACACGACCGTCGACCCCGCGTCGACCGTCACCACGCTCGCGCCCACGACGTCGCCGTGGCGCGTGCTCGCCATCGGCGACTCGGTGATGCTCGGCGCCGCGCAGCAGCTCTCCGACACCGTGAACCCGATCAAGCCCGTGCTCGTCGATGCTGCGCAGAACCGCCAGTTCGCGGCAGGCGTCGACGACCTCCAGGCCTACGCCGATCGTGGCGAGCTCCCGACCGACGTCGTGGTCGTGCACCTCGGCACCAACGGTCAGGTGAACCCGGACGACTTCAACCGGATGATGGGCATCCTCGCCCACGTGCGCAAGGTCGTGATCCTCACCGCCAAGGCGCCGCGTCCCTGGGAGGAGCAGGTCAACGACACGCTCACGACCGAAGCCCGCAAGTACAAGAACGCGGTGATCATCGACTGGCACGCCATCGGCGGTGCCCATCCCGAGTTCTTCTACGACGACGCCATCCACCTCACGCCCGACGGCGCGGCCTTCTACGCGCAGCTCGTGGCCGGCAACCTGTAGCCCCGTCGGGCCCGCATCAGCCCCGGCGGCGCCGCGACCCTGGATCGCGCTGTCCGTGTGCGAGACTGGCAGGCCGCATGCGCAACTTCGGCCGGCTGTTCGGCACCTTCGTGGTCACCGTGCTGATCGGTGGGCTGGCCGTCGGCGCGTGCTTCGCGGCACTCGTGCCGGGCACGGTCGACATCGTCACCGCGCACAAGTACTCGGTGCACCAGGTCAAGGAGCTGCGCGGCCTCTCCGAGCGCACCACGATCTACTGGGCCGACGGTTCGGTCATGGGCCATCTCGGACTGAAGGACCGCGAGCCCGTCACGCTCGACCAGGTGCCGAAGCGCATCCAGGACGCCGTCATCGCCACCGAGGACCGCACGTTCTGGACCAACGACGGCATCGACCTCGGCGCGGTGTTCCGGGCGTTCCTCACCAACGTGGTGTCGGGCGAGATCAACCAGGGTGGCTCCACCATCACCCAGCAGCTGGTGAAGAACCGCATCCTCACCACCAAGCGCGACGTGAACCGCAAGATCCGCGAGATCGAGGACGCGCTGCGCCTGAACGAGAAGTTCTCCAAGGAGAAGATCCTCGAGGAGTACCTCAACACCGTGTACTTCGGGCAGGGGTCGTACGGGATCGCGGCGGCGGCCCGGCGCTTCTTCCTCACCACCGATCCGATCTTCGGCGTGCGCGGCAAGTCGATGGACGAGCTCACCATCGGTGAGGCGGCGCTGCTCGCGGGAGTGATCCAGAGCCCGAGCGGCAACGACCCGTTCGTGCACCCCGACGTCGCGATCCGTCGCCGCGCCGACGTGCTGCGCGCCGAGGTCGACCAGGGCTACATCAAGCAGGAAGAGGCCGACGCCGCCAACAACGAGCCGCTCCCGACGGTGAAGCCCGATCCCGAGCAGCGCCCCACGAACTACCTCGTCGCCGAGGTGCAGGACCGCCTCCTGCAGGACCCGCGGCTCGGCAGCACGGAGAAGGAGCGCAGCGACAAGCTGCTCAAGGGCGGGCTCAAGGTGTACACCACCTTCGACCCGCGCCTGCAGCGCATCGCCGAAGACGTGACCGCGAACGCGAGTGCGGTGCAGCGCCTCGGTGAGGGCTGGGAGGCGTCGCTCGTCTCCATCGAGCCGTCGACCGGCATGGTGAAGGCCATGGTCGGCGGCCCCGACTTCGGCGTCGACCAGTACAACATCGCGACCCACCCCATCGGTCGGCAGCCTGGGTCCACGTGGAAGGTGATCACGCTCGCCGCCGCGCTGGCCAACGGGTACTCGCCCCACGACACCGTCGACGGGAGCCAGGAGTGCAGGGTTCCGAGCCAGTTCCCCGGTGCCGACCAGTTCACCATCAACGCCGAGCCCAGCGAGGGCGGCGTCATGGACCTGTTCGAGGCCACCGCCAACTCGGTGAACTGCGCGTTCGTGCGGCTCTCGACCAGCGTCGGCCAGGACACCGTCATCAACACGGGGAAGGCGATGGGGCTCACGCAGGACACGTTGAAGCACCTGCTGACCCTGTCGATCGGCACCATCGAGGCGACCCCGCTCGAGATGGCGACGGTCATGGCCACCATCGCGAACCTCGGGGTCCATCAGACGCCGATCTTCGTGAGCAAGGTGCTCGACTCCCACGACATCGCGATCGTCGACGACACGACGCGGCCGGGCGACGTGGCGCTCTCGTCCGACGTGGCGGCCTGCGAACAGACGGTGCTCCGGGGCGTCGTTCAGGGCGGCACCGGGGGCAACGCCAACGTTGCCGGCCACACCGTCTACGGGAAGACGGGCACCACCGACGACCGCACCGACGCGTGGTTCGTCGGCGCGACGCCGAAGGGCGCACCCCTGCAGCTGGCGACGTCGGTGTGGTTCGGCTACCGCGCCTCCGCTCGCCCCGGTGCAGGCTTCGGTGGCGACAGCGCGGCCCCGATCTTCCGCGACTTCATGAGCCAGGCCCTCGACGGCGTTCCCGACCTCGGGCTCCCCGCGCCGGGTCCCGTCTGCGCGCGCCCCGGCGCTTTCGTGAACCCCGACGGCGGGCACGGCGCACCGCCCCCGCCCGTGGTCGCACCCTCGCCGACGCCCGCGCCGACTCCGACCGTGGCGCAGCTCCCCACCACGCCCGCGGCGCCCGCGGTGCCCAACACCACCCGCCCGCCGGGCACGCTCCCATCGGGCGGCGGCGGCGGCTAGCGCGCGTGCCGCGTATCGTGGGGGTCGTGACGACCGTCGGACCCGTGTGAGCGAAGCACTCGAGACCCTCCTGACCGTGCAGGAGCGCGACCTCGCGCTCGAGCGGTTGCAGCACCGTCGCGACACGCTTCCCGAACGGGCGAGGCTCGTGGAGGGCGACGCGCAGGCCGCGGCGCTCGCGGCCCGTGTGCACCTCCTCACCACCCAGCGCGACGCGCTGGCCCGCGACGAGACCAAGTTCGACGACGAGGCGCGCAGCCTCGAGGCGAAGGCCAAAGAGGTCGAGGCGCGCATGTACTCGGGTGAGATCAGCTCGCCGCGTGAGCTCCAGGCGATGCAGGCCGACGTCGAGCAGCTCCAACGTCACCAACGCGACGTCGAGAACCGCGAGCTCGAGGTGATGGAGCAACGCGAACCGCTCGACGCCGAGCTCGTGACGCTCGCGCAACAGCAGTCCACCGTCGCCGCCGAACTGGACTCGCTCCACGCGTCGCTCGCCGACGCCGAGCACGTCATCGACGACGAGATGCGGGTGGAGCGCGACGCACGCGAGGTGCTCACCGACGGCCTCGACCCCACCCTCGTCGCCGCGTACGAGAAGCGGCGCGAGACCGCACAGGGTGTGGGCGCGGCGCGCCTCGTCGGCACCACGTGCCAGGGATGCCACCTCTCGATCCCCGCCATCGAAGCGGAGCAGATCAAGAAGGCGCCCGAAGGGTCGATCGCGTACTGCGACAACTGCGGCTGCATCCTGGTGCCGTGAGCACCGAGCGCGTTCGCTCCGGCGTCGACACGGTGACGGTGTTCTTCGACGGCGGATCACGTGGGAACCCGGGGCCGGCCGCGATCGGCGCGGTGGTGATCGACACCACGCTCGCTCCACCCATGACGATCGCCGAGGTGAGCGAGACGATCGGCGTGACCACCAACAACGTCGCGGAGTACCGGGCGCTCATCGCCGGCCTCGAGGCCGCCCGCGCGCTCGGTGCCCGCTCGGTGAGTGTTCGGGGCGACTCGAAGCTCGTGATCGAGCAGGTCGCGGGGCGGTGGCGCGTCAAGCAACCGCACCTCCAGCCGTTGCGGGCGCGCGTCTGCGAGCTCCTGGCGGAGTTCGACGCGGTCGATCTCGAGCACGTGCGCCGCGAACGCAACACCGACGCCGACACGCTCGTGAACGCGGCACTCGACCTCGCATGACGCGCGGGCGCTGAGCCGGAGGTCGACGGCGTGTTGCTCTGGTACGTGGGGCTGTCGGTCTTCCTCGTCGCGACGATCTTCCGCAGCGTCGGGATCGACTACCGGCTGATCGCGGGGGGTGCCATGCTCCCGCTGCTCGTCGATCTCCCCCTTGGGTACCGCGCCTACGGTCACACGCTGTTGTTCGCAGTGGCGCTGCTCGCGATCGTCATGGTCGCGACGATCGGTCGACCGCGGCTGCTCCGACGCCGATGGCTGTGCGTGCCGATCGGCGTGTTCTGCGGGCTGATCCTGTCGGGCGCGTTCGCCAACACCGACCTCTTCTGGTGGCCGTTCCTCGGGACGTCGTTCCCGCACGACCCGCTGCTGCCCGCCACGTGGGTGGTCGTGGTCGAGGAGCTGGTCGGGCTCGTCGTGTGCTGGGTGCTGGTGGGCCAGTACGACCTCTACCTGCCGGGGCCCCGCCGTGAGTTCTTCCACAGTGGGCGCCTCCGCGCGGAGGCGCCGGGCTCGGAGATGTAGCGCGCGTCAGCCTGCTCGCACGGGGATCGTCGTGCGTACCGGCTGGGCGGGACGTGCGTGCGCGCCGGCACCGTCGATCACGAAGCGACCCTCGCCCGGGCCGTCGGCCACCGGCATCCCGAGCGCGTCGAGCAGGGCGTGGTCCTCCTCGGCGGCGCGCCCACCAGTGGTGAGGTAGTTGCCGACGATGAGCGCGTTCGCGCCCGCGAGCAGCCCCATCGCCTGGAGCTCGCCGAGCACGTACTCACGCCCGCCGGCGAGACGCAGCCACGCGCGGGGGAGCACGAGGCGGAACAGCGCGATCGCCTGGAGCGCCTCTCGGGGCGTGATCATGCGCTGCTCCCCGAGCGGGGTGCCCGACGGCAGCAGGAAGTTGATCGGCACTTCGCAGGGGTCGAGCTCGGCGAGCTCGAAGGCGAAGTCGACGCGCTGCTCGAGCGTCTCGCCCATCCCGAGGATGCCGCCGCAGCACAGCTCCATGCCTGCGTCGATGGCGAGGCGGGCGGTGTCGACGCGGTCGTCGTAGGAGTGGGTGGTGCAGATCTGCGGGAACATCGCCCGGCACGCCTCGAGGTTGTGGTTGTAGCGCCGCACCCCGGCCGCAGCCAGACGCGCGGCCTGCGGCTCGGTGAGCAGGCCGAGTGAGCACGCCACCTCGAGCCCTGTCTCGCGCTGCACGGCGTCGACCGCCTCGATGACCTTGCCGAGGAGGCGCTCGCTCGGGCCGCGCACCGCGACGACGATGCAGAACTGCGTGGCGCCCGCGTCGCGCGTGGCGCGGGCCGCGGCGAGGATCTCGTCGAGGTCCAGGAACGGGTACACGTCGACGTCGGTCGAGAAGCGCACCGACTGCGAGCAGAACGCGCAGTCCTCGGGGCACGCACCCGACTTCGCGTTGATGAGGCTCTCGAGCTCCACCTCGGGGCCGCAGTAGGCGAGGCGGACCCGGTGGGCGAGTGCCACGACGGCCGGGAGGTCGTCGAGCGGCAC
>DASUMF010000196.1:0-9418 GCA_036277835.1 Acidimicrobiia bacterium | reverse complement strand
CAGGAGCGACGGCGCCGCGCACGAGATCGTCGCGCTGCGTCTCGCCGCGGGCGACGGATGCGTGCGCCTCGTGCGCGCCGACGCGGATCGGGGCGCGCTCCTGCTCGAGCGGCTCGGCCGTCCGATGTCGGAGCTCGCGCTGCCCGTCGACCGACGTCATGAGATCCTCGCGGCGACCGCCGCGCGCGTGTGGCGCCGCGCCCCCGGATGCGGGCTGCCGACCGGGGCGGACAAGGCACGCTGGCTCGTGGACTCCATCGTCGCGAAGTGGGAGGAGCTCGATCACCCGTGCTCCGAGCGGGCGGTCGCGCACGCGATCGCCTGCGCCGAGCATCGGATCACCGCGCACGACGACGAACGCGCCGTGCTCGTGCACGGTGACGTGCACCAGTGGAACGCGCTCGAGTCCGCCGACGGCTTCAAGCTCGTCGATCCCGACGGCCTGCTCGCAGAGGCGGAGTACGACCTCGGGATCCTCATGCGTGAGGATCCCGTCGAGCTGATGCGCGGGGATCCGCGCGAGCGCTCCCGTCGCCTCGCCGCCCTCAGCGGGCTCGACGAGGCGGCGATCTGGGAATGGGGCGTCGTCGAACGTGTCTCGAACGGGTTGCTCGGCACCGAGGTCGACCTCCAGCCGAGCGCGTCCCAGATGCTCGAGGTGGCCGACTCGGTCGCGGGCTGAGTGGCGAGGGTGACGACCTCTGGGAGAGGCTGCGACCGGCACCGACCTACGCAGAGGAGACGCGCATGGAGTACCGGCCGTTCGGGAGGACCGGCGTCAAGGTCAGTGAGATCTGTCTCGGCACGATGATGTTCGGTGGCCGCACCGACGAGGACGAGTCGCAGCGCATCATCGACCACTCCATGGACCGCGGCGTCAACTTCATCGACACCGCCAACGTGTACGCCGCCAACGAGAGCGAACGCATCGTCGGACGCGCCCTCGCGCGCGACGGCAAGCGCCAACACACGATCCTCGCGACCAAGGTGCACGGGGCACAGGGCGACGACGTGAACG
Organism: Acidimicrobiia bacterium; assembly: GCA_036277835.1. Lineage (GTDB taxonomy): Bacteria > Actinomycetota > Acidimicrobiia > IMCC26256 > DASPTH01 > DASUMF01. The sequence continues at coordinate 8,400 of DASUMF010000196.1, read as the reverse complement.
CGCGTGGTCTCAGCCGTCGTCACATCGTCGAGGCGTGTGAGGACTCGCTGCGCCGGCTCCAGACGGACTGGATCGACCTCTACCAGCTCCATCGCTCGAGCGCCGACGTGCCCATCGACGAGACGCTGCGCGCGCTCGACGACCTCGTGCACGCCGGGAAGGTCCGCTACATCGGCACGAGCATGTTCCCCGGGTGGCAGCTCGTCGAAGCGCTGTGGGTGGCCAAGGAGCTCGGTCTCAACCGGTTCGTGTCGGAACAGCCGGCGTTCCACCTGCTCGACCGCACCGCCGAGCGCGAGGTCATCCCCGCGGCGCAGTCGTTCGGCACCGCGATCATCCCGTGGGGACCGCTGTGCGGCGGCCTGCTCAGCGGCAAGTACGAGCGCGACGGTGGGGGCGACGCCGGCCGGTGGAGCGACGGCAAGGACAACATGGGCCGCGAGGCCACGCCGCAGGCGTGGGACGCGATCGACCTGGTGAAGAAGATCGCAGCCGAGAAGGGCTGCTCGGCGTCACAGGTCGCGCTCGCGTGGTGCGGCGCGCAGCCTGGGGTCACGGCGCCGATCATCGGGCCGCGCACCTACGAGCAGGTCGTCGACAACCTCGGCGCGGTCGACGTGCGGTTGACGCAGGCCGACTTCGACCGCATCGACGAGCTGGTGCCCCCGTACGGCGTCGCGGTGCGCTACTACGACCGCGCCAACGCGCTCGACCTCCGCCCGCACCTCAACCGCATCGGCTGACCGCGGATCAGGCGGTCCAGGCGCTCGACGCCGCGACCTCGGCCGCGGCGCGTGCCCGACCGTCGTCGGCGTCGTGGGGGAGCAGCACGCCGGCCTCGACCGCGGCCGTGGCCGCCGCGTCGTACGCGGCGAGGTAGGCGGCCGCGTCGGGATACTTCGCGCGCACTGCCTCGGGCTCGAAGGGGAACCACTGACCCATGAGGCCGGCCGCGCCGGCCTCCTCCATCGCGGCGACGTGGCGGGCGAGCGGCGCGGCCATCTCCGGCACGCGGACGCCACCGATCGCGTTGCCGTCGGCGTCGCGCGCGATCGCCGGCGGCTCGGTGGCGGTGAGCTCGATCAGCGGCTGCGACGGCGGCGGCGTTCCCGCGGTCATCCACTGCTGCGTGTGGCTCACGACTGCGTCCATCACCGGCGTCCACGGCACCGGGCTCAACACGGCCGGGTCGATGTCGGCAGGGCCGGGCATGCCGTCGCGGCGATTCTTCGTCCCGATGTTCTGCATGATCAACCGGGGCCCGTGCGGTGAACCCGCCACCTCCCAGTACCGGAAGCGATCGGTGTCGGGCTGGCGGACCGGCGCGCACGAGAGCGTCTCGCACTCCGAGTTGATCACGAACACCGGCACGTCGAGGTCGTCGCGGATGCGGGTCGGGTGCGCCATGATCGCGTTGCGCGCGTCGGGGTCGGACGGGTCCATCACCGCGGTGCTGTCGACGCCCGATCCGCTCCCGAACCACGTGAACGCGACGAACCCGTCGAAGACGTGCTCGATCGGCTGCACCGCGTTGATGTAGGTCGCGAGCTTCGACGCCGACTGCGAGCCGCCGAGCGCGAGCAGCCGCTCGACGGCCAAGCCGCCGAGCGGGTCGACGGTGGTGTCGCGCTTCGGGCCGACGACCCGGCCGGCTTCGCTGAAGATCCCGTACGCGATGCCGTCGTCGACGATCTCCAGGGTGCCGTAGCGCTCGGGATCCCACGCGACGAGACCGTGGGGGTCGGCGGCGAAGCCGTGCACACCCACGCGCTGTGCGCTCACGCCGACGTACGCGAAGCCCTCGTCGAACACGACGTGCGTGTCACCCGCCTCGAAGATCTCGCTGCCCGCCGAGACGTTGTTCCACTCGACGATCACCGTGCCGTTGAAGCGACCGGGGTCGACGGGCCGCCGGACCAGCAGACGGGTTCGGAACGGTGACGAGCCGTCGGCCTCCACCGCCCAACGACCATCGGTGCCGAGCTCGCCGACGGGGCGGTACCGCGTCGCGTCGCCCGCGAGGAAGTACTCCTCCTCGACGTAGCCCTGCGCCGCGAGGTCGATCGTCGCGGCGCCGAACGGCCAACCGTGTGTTCCTCCGGTGATCGGTCCGGTGACCGTCGATCCCATCGTGTGCCCCCCGCTGCTGCATCCGGGTCGTCGCGTGCGTGCGAGCTCGCACACTAGATGGGTCCGCGCGCACGGCGTTAGTGTCGGGCCCCCGACGCCGCGATCGCCGGCGGGGAGACGGAGGGTCGTGATGGCGAAGGGAATCCTGGTCGTGCAGGCCGCGAGGACGAATTCCACGACTGGTACAACGACGTGCACCTCGTCGACATCCTCAAGATCGCGGGGTTCACGTCGGCCCGCCGCTTCACGCAGGTCGGTGGCGAGAGCGCCACGCCGCACCTCGCGATCTACGAGATCGAAGCCGACGACCTCGAGTCGGCGCAGGCCGGCATCGGCGCCGCGATGGCCGCCGGTGAGGTTCGGATGAGCGACGTGCTCTCGTTGGATCCGCCCCCGTCGATGGTGCTCTACGAGCAGGTGCACGAGCTGCACGCGTGAGGCCGGGCGAAGGCGTCGCCTAGCGGCTGCTCACCGCGCGCGTCGGTGCGCGACGCGCCACCGTCGCGGTCAGACCGGCCGCCGCCTGCTCGAGCGCGCTGGACACGAGCTCGTGGAGCGGCTCACGCGCCCCGTTCGCGAGCCAGCGCTGCAATCCCACGTACATCGCCGACATCGACACGCTCACGACCAGATCGGGCCGCATGTCGCGCGCCTCGTCCACACCCATGAGCTGCGCGACGAGCGGCGTCAGGCGACGTTGGAACGTGATGCGTTGTGCGAACGCTGCCGACGTGATCTCGGGCGCCGACTCGAGCACGCGCAGGCGCAGTGCGGTGATCGTGGGGTCGGCCTCCTGCTCGCGTGCCATCTCGATCAGTGCCGCGTGCAACGCCTCGACGGGACCCTCCTCGGGTCGCTGCTCGAGCTCCGACACGAGCCGGTTCTCCTCGCGTTGCGGGTCGCCGAACAGCACGCTCTCCTTGCTGGCGAAGTAGCGGAAGAAGGTGCGTCTCGAGATGTCGACCGCCGCGGCGATGTCGTTGACGGTCACGGCTGCGAAACCCCGCTCCGCGAACAGCTCGAGCGCCGAGCGCTCGATCGTCGCGGCCATGCGGAGACGGCGCCGCTCCCGGAGCTCGTTCCCCGGGCGCGGGCCGTCCTGGGTCGTGACAGCGGGGTCGTCCATGGGCCTGATTCTCTCCGGTTCAGCCGCCGGCCGGGCGGACCACCACGCGCGCTCGGGCGAGGTTCTGCACGGGGAGACCGGTCCCCGCCGCGCCGAGTCGATGCGCACCGACCCGGAAGCTCGGGAAGTAGGTCCCTGGTTCGGTGTAGGTGTGCGAGTCGCTGACCTCGACCGATGCGGAGGTGCCGTCGACCGTGATCGCCGAGGGCGTCCACTCGTCACGGCCCTCGAAGTCCCATTCCGCGCCCACGATCGTGCCCATCCCCGGCGGCTGCTCGCCCCGTCCGGTGAAGGTGACCGGCTCGCCGACGACGACCTCGGCGCGGATGCCGCCGTTCGCCGCCGAGGTGACGAGGGGCTGGATGCCCCCGCGCTCGGCGGCCGTGGGCGGCAGCACGAGCCGGTTGTCGCGGGTGAGCTCGTAGCCGCGGTAGAACGGCGGCGCGACGTCGTCCTCCACCCACGCGACCACGTCGCGCAGCGCCTGGCTCGTCGCCCCGTCGTACGAGACGAGCCGACTCCGCCACACCGCGGGGTCGCGCTCGGTCGACGAGATCATCGGTCCGATCGAGTCGGGCGCACCGTGGCACGCGTTCTCGACGAACCAGAGGCGGTAGTGGTCGTCGGTCTCGCTGCCGAGGTTCTCGCGCAGCATGCGGTCGTAGGGCCAGATCGTCGTGGGCCAGACCATGTTGTCGAGGGTCGGCTGCACGTAGATCATCTTGCCGGCGACCCTGGCCTTGTAGCCGCCCGGCGTGGAGGGACCCGGCTCCCCGCGGGGTTGCTGCGGGTAGACCGCGTGACCGTCGACCGTCCACGGCTCGAGCTCGGTGATGATGCCGCCGTCCTGGCGCGCGTGGTTGGTGAGCGTGTACCGGTGGTAGTAGGCCCACGCGACGAACGCGCGGTTGTCGACGAGCACCTCGTCGCCGGGCTCGACGTCTTCGAACACGTCGGGCGTCATCTCCGAGAACGGGCTGATCACGCCGTCGTCGAGCTCGCAGATCACGAGCTCGCGGCCCGCGGCCTTGCCGGTGAGGATCGTCACCTGCGCCATGAAGAGCAGATCGGGGTCGGGTGGGTCGATGTCGAGGCGCACCGCCCAGGTCGGATCCGTGGTGGCCGCGCCGGCGGTGCCGAGGCGGGTGGCCATCTGCGCGAACACGCTGGTCGACTCGCTGGCGGGGAAGACCTCCTTGATGGTCGCCTTCTCGTGCAGGACGAGCTTGCCGATCACCTCGGGCTCGTCGTGGCCGATGTAGCCGGGCGTGTTCCAGAAGTCGTGCATGTACTGCGGGTCGCTGACGAGCAGCCCGTACATCGAGAAGGCCCACGCGGTGAACGGCCCGAGCTGGCTCTCGCCGCCGCGGGGGTAGCCGCGGCGGTAGAGCTCCGCGAGCGCCTCGCGCTGGCCGTTGTCGAGGCCGTCGAACGGGTTGCCGCTGCCACCGGGCTCGACCGCGTCGACGATGTCGGTGAACTTGTCCTTCGCGAGCAGCCACGTGAGCGCCCACGGTGACCACTGCGTCGACTGACCCATGCCGGCGTGGGGCGAGCCGCCCTGCCAGACGTCGGGACGGTTCTCGAGGCAGTGCCCCGAACGCGCGCCACCACCGCTGACGCCCCAGATGTAGCCGTGGTGCGGCGCGTCGCCGTACATCTCGGCGGCGAGCTCCTTGCCGTAGAGCGCCGCCTGCGCGCTCGCACCCCAGAGCTCGATGTCGTTGCCGAAGCCCGTGCCCTCGCCCGGGTAGTGACCCTGGTTCGACTCGACGACGTAGCCGCCGAGCTCGTCCATCACGAGATCGAAGACCCAGTCGAGGTTGATCCCCGGCTGCCACCCGGCCGCGAGCAGGTTCTCGTGGCCGCCCGCCCCGCCCTCCAGGAACTGGAAGAACCGGCCCTGGTAGTCCTCGGGCGGCGGGAAGTAGAAGGAGAAGAGGGTGTGCGTGTCCTCGAACCCGCCGTGCACGTACCGGATGCGGCGAGGGGTCTCACGCCACTCGTCGATGTCGATGAAGGGCCGACCGAACCGAGCGTCATCCATGAGAGTCTCCTGAGCGATGGCGAATGAGACCGGTCACCCGGTGACGACGACGCGCACGCGCGCGAGGTTGTCGATCGTCGGGCCGGTCGCGACCCCGTCGTGGTACGCGCCCACGCGGAAGCTGGCGAAGTAGGTGCCGGGCTCGGAGTACGCGTGCTCCGCCTTGACGTCGACCGTCGACGCGGTGCCGTCGACCTCGTGGCGCTCGAACGCGCCGCGCCCGTCGAAGTCCCACTCGGCACGCACGATCGTGCCCTGGCCCGCAGGTTGCTCGGCGCTGCCGAGGAAGTTCACCGGCTCGCCGACCTTGACCTCCGCGCGCGCGGCGCCGTTGGCCTGGGCCGTCACCACCGGTTGCACGCCGCCCCGCTCCGCCGCGGTGCCGGGCAGCTTCAGGCCGTTGTCGCGGCTGAGGTCGTACCCGTGGTAGTAGACCGGCGCGACGCCGTCCTCCGTCCAACGGACGACCGCGCGAAGCGCCTGCGCCGTCACGCCGTCGTAGTTGACGAGCCGGCTCGTCCACACGCCGGGGTCCTTCTCCGACGTCAACGCCGGCCCGAGGAACTCGGGCGTGCCGTGGGGCGCGTTCTCGCAGAACCAGAGGCGGAAGTGGTCATCGGCGGCGTCGCCCAGGTTCGTGCGGATGCCCTGCGCGTAGCGCGAGATCGTCGTCGGCCAGACCTGCGCGTCGAGCGTCGGCTGCACGTAGATCATCTTGTTGCTGAGCGTGCGCTTGTAGCGCGACGGCGCTGCGGCGCTCACCGGCCGGCTTCCGCGCTGGGGGTACACCGCGTTGCCGTCGACCAGCCATGGCTCGAACTCGCGGTCGATGCCGTCGACGGTCGGGTCCTCGATCTGGTACCAGTGGTAGTAGCACCACGCGACGAAGTCGCGGTTGTCGACGCGAACCTCGTCGCCCACCGCGATGCCCTCGAACATCTCGGGGGTGCGCTCGCTGAACGGGCTGAGCACGTCGTCCTCGGTGCCGCTGATCAGCAGCTCACGGCCGGCGGCCTCACCGGTGAGCACCGTGACCTTGGCCATGAAGAGGCGCTCGTGGTCGTCGGTGTCGATCTGGATCCCCCACGTGGGCTCCGTGCCGGACGCGCCCGCGGTCGCGAGCCGCATCGCCATCTGCGCCATCACGTTGGTGATGTCACTCGCCTTGACCAGTCGCGAGACCGTGTGCCGCTCGTCGATCAACACCGACGAGAGGATCTGCGGGTCGTCGTGGCCGAGGTACCCCGGCACGTTCCAGAAGTCGTCGAAGTACCCGGGGTCGAAGTCCTTCGTCGCGTACATCGGGAAGGCCCACGGCGTGAACGGTGCGAGCTGGTTCTCGGCGCCGCGCGGGTAGCCGCGGCGGTACATCTCCGCGAGCGCTTCACGCTGCGCGTGCGTGAGGCCGTCGAACGGGTTGCCGCTGCCCCCGGGCTCGGCGGCGTCGATGATGGCCGCGAACTTGTCGCGCGCGAGCAACCAGGTGAGGCCCCACGGCGACCACTGCGTGTCCTGGCCGATCCCGGCGTGGGGTGCGCCGCCCTGCCAGATGTCGGGGCGGTTCTCGAGGCAGTGCCCGGAACGGGCGCCGCCGCCGCTGACACCCCAGATGTAGCCGTGATGGGGCCCCTCCCCATACATCTCGGCCGCGAGCTCCTTGGCGAACTCCGCACTGTCGGCGCTCGCACCGAACAGCTCGTAGTCGTCGTCGAAGCCCAGGCCCTCGCCAGGGAAGTGGCCCTGGTTGGACTCGACCATGTACCCGCCGAGCTCGTCGAACGACAGGTCGAAGAACCACTTCATTCCCTTGCCGTCGTACCCGAGGGAGATCAGGTTGTCGTGGCCCCCGGCTCCGCCTTCGAGGTACTGGACGAACCGGCCCTGGTACTCCTCGACCGGTGGGAAGTAGAAGGAGAACCGCGTCTCGGTCCCCTCGAAGCCACCGTGCACGTAGCGGTGGCGTCGTGGCGTGTCGCGCCACTCGTCGGTGTCGATGAACGCGTTCGGCATGGTGGTCTTCCCCCGTCGGGCGCGCCTCGACCGGCGCGGCGCTGGCGGCGCCATGCTGCCGCGTCACGGCACTAGTGTCAAAACGGCCCGATGCGCTTCGGAGCGCGGGTACGCCGGAGGGATCGCGAACGCATGAGCAGCGCCGGGTCGAGAGCCGAACGGATCGCGCGCAACCTCGCCATCGCCGAGAAGTTCTACGACGGGTACCACGGCTCCGTCGCACGCGGGTACCTCGAGAGGGTCTTCGAACCGGTCGACTTCGCGGCCGAGTGGGTGTTCTGCAGCCCCTACCTCGCGGGCGAGATGCGCCAGGCGGCCGAGAATTTCCTCGCCGAGGGCGCGGTCGCCAACCACGCGACGATCTCGCAGCGCATCCCCGACTACAAGATGGACGACTTCAAGGCCTGGCCGACCGAGCGGGGCTGCGCGTGGCGATGGCGGGTCAACGGCCACGGGCTCGACGGGCAGCTGCACGAGTTCTGGGAGCAGCTGTTCCTCTGGACCGACGACGACGGCAAGGTCACGCGCTTCGAGTTCTACGACGACTGGCACGGGTTCCCGCAGGCGCTCGTGTACGCGTACGACCAGGAGCTCGACGACCTCACGAAGATCGAGCACTACGGCGACCACCCGTGGACGCCGGGCCCACCGATGTCCATCGACCCCCCGTCGCACCCCCCGCGTGACGACCCACCGGCGAACGCCCGCGTCGCGCGCAACCTCGAGCTCGCGACGAAGTTCTTCGACGCCCATCACCGGTCCGTGGAGCGCGGGAGCGTCGCCGGCGCGTTCGATCCTGTCGACTTCGCGACGGAGTGGGTGCTCTTCAGCCCGTGGTTCGGCGAGACGACGCAGACCGCGGATGCCGGGTACGCGGCGACGGCCGATGCCGAGCACCGCAGGATCTGGGCCCGGTTGCCCGACTACCGGATGGACGATTTCGAGGCGTGGCCGACCGACGACGGGTGCGCGTGGCGGTGGCGCGTGCACGGCACCGCGGTCGACGGCACGTCCTACGAATTCTGGGAGCAGTTCTTCATCGACACCGACGACGCGGGGAAGATCACGCGCTTCGAGTTCTACGACG
>DASUMF010000195.1:0-2937 GCA_036277835.1 Acidimicrobiia bacterium | reverse complement strand
GTGACTGCGACGCTGATCGCGGAGCGGTCCGGGCCCACGCCCACGACGTCGACCGCGGCGCGGCTCGGGCGCTTCGGCACCTCGCCCGCACGCACGCCACCCGCACGCGCGCCCGACCGCACGGAGGGTGCTGCAACGGGCACGTCGACCCCGCCCTCACGGGCCGGGTCGAGGTCGACCCCGAGCTCGTGGAGCGCCCGCAGGATCTCGGCGTGGCTGCGGAGCAGACCGGCGACGAGGAGTCCGAGCAGCGCGACGACCACGCCGAAGAGCAGAACCAGGGCCGCCATCACGCGATGGTACCGAACCGACTCGCCGCCGGACGGCTCGTCGGTTCCGCCCGGTCGTCAGATCCCGATGCGTTGCGCGAGCAGCTCGCGGTGGTACGTGGCGTCGCCGAAGAGCAGCTCGGAGCTCTTCGCGCGCTTGAAGTAGAGGTGCGCGTCGTGCTCCCACGTGAAGCCGATCCCGCCGTGGATCTGGATGTTCTCGGCCGTGGCGTGGAAGTACGCGTCGGAGCAGTACGCCTTCGCGAGGCTCGCCGCCACCGGCAGCTCGTCGTTGTCCTCGGCCGCTGCCCACGCCGCGTAGTACGCCGCCGACTTGCCCGACTCGACCTCGAGCAGCATGTCGGCACACTTGTGCTTGATGGCCTGGAACGACCCGATCGGCCGGCCGAACTGCACGCGCACCTTCGCGTACTCCACCGACATGTCGAGCACCATCTGCGCGCCGCCGACGCTCTCGTTGGCGATCGCGACCGCGGCCTGGTCGAGCGTCTTCGACAGCGCAGGCCATGCGCTGCCCGGGGTGCCGAGCGGCGTCGCCGCGACGCCGGCGAACTCGAGCTTCGCCTGCTTGCGGGTCTGGTCCATGGTGGAGAGCGCGGTGCGGGTGAGCCCCGATGCGTCGCCGTCGACGGTGAAGAACGCGATGCCGTCGTCACCGCTGGTGCCGGCGAGCCGGGCGGCCACCACGATCAGGTTCGCCACGTGACCGTCGAGCACGAACATCTTGGTGCCGTCGAGCGTGTAGCCGTCGCCGGAAGGAGTGGCCACCATCTCGATGCCCGACGCGTCCCACTTCCCGTTGGGCTCGGTGAACGCGAGGGTGGCGATCGTGTCGCCCGCCGCGATGCCGGGGAGCAGCGCCGCCTGCTGCTCGCCGGTGCCCGCGTTCATGATCGCGCCCGTCGCCAGCACGACGCTCGAGAAGTACGGCGCGCACAGCAGGGCGCGTCCCATCTCCTCGAGCACGATCGCGAGCTCGATGAAGGAGAAGCCCTGGCCGCCGTACTCCTCGGGGATGTGGATGCTCTGCAACCCGAGCTCCTGGGCCATCTGCTTCCAGACCGCGGGGTCGTAGCCCTCGGTGGTGTCCATGAGCCGCCTCACCTCGGTGGAAGGCGACTTCGCCTCGAGGAAGCTGCGCACCGCGGCGCGCAACTGGTCCTGCTCTTCGGAGAAGGCGAAGTTCACGGCGGGCGCTCCTGTGTGCGTGGGTCCCGAGGACGGAGGTTCGGGGCCGGAGGTTCGGGGCCGGAGGTTCGAGGCCGGAGGTTCGAGGATGGTGCGCGAACGGTACCGGACTCCCCCATCCGTCGTCACATCTCGCCTGGCGGCCAGGTCCTCGAACCCGGGGGTGTCTTATCCTGATCCACATGGCTGTCCCCCCGCACTACGAGACGACCGACGTGCGCATCGACAAGCTCGTCGTGGGCCCGGTCGAGAACAACGTGTTCGTCCTCCGCTGCAAGAGCACCGGTGAGGCGCTGATCGTCGATGCGGCCAACGAGCACGAGCTGCTGCTCGAGGTGAGCAGGGCAACCGGGGTCCGCCGGGTGCTCACCACGCACGGTCACTGGGACCACATCCAGGCCGTGGAGGCGCTGCGCGACGCCGGCATCGAGGTCGGCATCTCCGCCGAGGACGCGTCGATGCTGCCGTCCTACGACTTCGTGATCCCCGAGGACGCCGCGATCGAGCTCGGCGACCTCCGGCTGCGGACGATCCTCAACCCCGGTCACACGCCCGGGTCGATGTCGTTCCTGCTCGAGGACCATCCGATCCTGTTCAGCGGCGACACGCTCTTCCCGGGCGGGCCCGGCAACACCACGTTCGAGGGCGGCGACTTCACGCAGATCATCGAGTCGATCGACCGCAAGCTCTTCACCCTCCCGGGCGACACGCTCGTCCTCCCGGGTCACGGGCTCGACACGACGATCGCGTCGGAGTCGCCGCACCTGCAGGAGTGGGTCGACCGCGGATGGTGAGCACCGCCACGCGCACGCGCGCGACCATCCGCGGCAACGACGACTGCTGGTGCGGCAGCGGCAAGAAGTACAAGCGCTGCCATCGTCTCCAGCTGCTGCGTCCCGGCACCGTCGGGCCGTGGCGCGACGTACCGCCCGAGATCGTGCGGCCCGACTACGTCGCCACCGGATCGCCGGTGCACGGCACCGAGGCCATGGTGAAGTCAGCCGACGTGATCGAGCGGATGCGAGTCGCCGGTCGGATCGCGCGCGACGTGCTCGTCGAGACGGGCGCGGCCGTTGCACCGGGCGTCACCACCGACGAGCTCGACCGGGTCGCGCACGAGGCCCACGTCCGCCGCGGCGTGTACCCGAGCCCGCTGGGCTACCACGGGTTCCCGAAGTCGGTGTGCACCTCGGTGAACGAGGTGATCTGCCACGGGATCCCGAGTGACCAGCAGCTGAAGGACGGCGACATCGTGAACGTCGACGTCACCATCTACCTCGACGGCGTGCACGGCGACACCTCCGTCACGTTCCTCGTCGGCGACGTCGACCCCGCGTCACGGCTGCTCGTGCGCGAGACCCGCAACTCGCTGTACAAGGCGATCGAGGTCGTGCGGCCCGGCATCCCGGTGAGCGAGATCGGGCGGGTCATCGAGGCGCACGCCCACAAGCACGGTCTC
>DASUMF010000194.1:0-3595 GCA_036277835.1 Acidimicrobiia bacterium | reverse complement strand
CATTGGCGCCCATCACCAGGTTCGGCCGGTCGGTCGGCTTGCCCGCGGCCCGCTGACGGTCGCGCCAACGCCACTTGAGCGCCATCCCCGCGAGCATCGCCGCCTCGCTCGAGCCGGTCGTCGAGGTGCCGGTGGCCTCGTCCTCGTCAGGTGAGTTCCAGAGTCGACTGATCATGTTCACGCAGCGCTGCTCGAGCTCGGCGGTGCGCGGGTACTCGTCCTTGTCGATCATGTTCTTGTCGAACGTGGCCGCCATGAGCGCCTGCGCCTGCGGCTCCATCCACGTGCTCACGAAGGTGGCGAGGTTGAGGCGCGCGTTGCCGTCGAGCATCAGCTCGTCGCGCACGAACTGGTAGGCCGTGTCCGGGTCCATCTCCAGCTCGGGGAGCGCGTGGCGAGGCGCGCGACCCGACTCGCCCGGGCGCGCGTACATGGGGCTCAGCAGCAGCGGGGTGAGATCTTCGACCAGCTTCTTGTGCAGGGCCACGACGCTCCTTCAACTTCTCGGTCGGCAAGCTCCGGTTGGGAACTTCGGGTCGGCGGGTACGCACGACGGCGGCCGCGTGACGCGGCCGCCGTCGCCGGTTGCAGTGTGCTCGGTTATGCGAGCTCGTCGTTCCACCGTCCGCCGTGCACGATCAGACCCCAGATGACGAGGAAGTCGACGAGGATCATCGTGAACGACCAGAACGGGTAGTGCGCCAGGTACGCGAGCTGGATCACCGCGTTCACACTGGCCGCGGCCACACCCACGATGCGACCGAACATGTTGCCCGTGAAGATCAGGAACCCGGCGAGGATCATCACAACACCGATGATCAGCACGACCCAGCTGTAGGTCTTGATGTTGTTCGTCAGCGGCAGGCTCCCGTTGAACGTTGACTTGACCGCGTTCACGTTGGTGATGCCGACGAGACCGTCGATGAGGTTGAAGGTCCCTCCGATCAGGATCATGATCCCGGCGAAGAGCTTCCAGCCCGCTCCGTCAGTTTCCATTGCTGTCCCTCCCATTCGTTGCTGTTTGTGCGTCCCGCGCGCGCCGATCTGACGCGTGCGGCGATCACTCGTGGTTCATCACCTGAGGGCAGCGCCGATCTGCGCGAGCAGCTCGCCTTCGTCCCAGTACTGGCGGAAGCTGCAGATGCGCTCGCCCGCGAACCGGGCCACGGTCACGCCGTGCAGCGTGAGCCGGCGTCCGGTGGCCTCGACGCACACGTCGTCGTCGACCGCGATCGGACCGCTGTGCGTCGCGGTCATCGTCCACTCCACGCACGCTGCGTCACCGTCCACGTCGAGTGGCACGAACGAGAGCTCGATCTCGGAGAACGAGTCGCTGCGGTCCTCCAGCTCGATCGCCAGCTCCACCGCGGAGCTCACCGACATCACGGGCGACCACCCGGACACGTCGTCGGTGAAGAGCTCGGCGATGACGCTGCTGTCGCCCCGCGCGCCGGCGGTCAGGCCGCGCATCACGGCCGACGCCCGCTCCGACTTCGTCGCCATCGCCGCATCATCAGCCCAGGCGCGCATTGCGACATCATCCCTCAGGGGTGATTCACGGGTCGAGGAGCCCCGCGGCCCGCGCCCGGTCGACCGCCGCGGCACGTGAGGTGACACCGAGCTTGCGGTAGACGGCGATGGCCTGGGTCTTGACCGTGTTGCGCGAGACGAACACCACGTCGGCGATCTCGGCGAAGCTGAGGTGCGTCGGGAGGTAGCGCAGCACCCGCAGCTCGGCCGGTGTGAGCGGCGACGCGCTCATGCCGAGGGGGTGCTCGGCGGCAGCGATGCGCGCCCGTGCCTGGGCGAGCATCTCCGGGAGGACGCCGGGGTCCGGGTACGCCGCGATCAGCGCCGCGGCTTCGTTGACGAGCTCGCGCGCGAGGTCGAGCTCACCGAGAGTGGCGAGCGTCCGGGCGAGGAGGATGCGCGCGTCGAGGGCCGCGAAGCGCGCGACGCCACGGAGGCTCGACACCAGCCAGACGCCGTGCTTCACGAGGTCCTTGGCGTCGGCGCGGCCTTCGTGCGCGCGCACGTAGCCCGCGGTGGCGTACACCTGACACATCGCGGCGCGTTCCTCGAAGCCGTACTGCTCCACGATCTGCAACGCAACGTCAATGTGGCGCATCGCGTCGGCCCAGAGGCCGGCGTCGGCCGCGAGCCGCGCCATCTGCGCCGCCGCCTGCGACTGCACCGGTGGCAGCACGACGCCGAGCTGCAGCGCTTCCTCGCACCACGTCCCCGCGGCGTCCGTGTCACCCAGCAGCCGCGCTGCGATGCCGGCGACCAGACCGGCCAGCGGTCGGTACGGCGTTCCCGGGCCGTGCTCGGTGTACGCGACCTCGGCATCGGCGAGCGACGCCCGCAGCCCGTCCTTCGACACGAGCGCGTCGACCAGCGCAACCGCGGCGCGCTGCGGGATGCCGTCGGACAACTGCCCGTCGAGGTCGTGGGTGTGCAGGACCGTGGCCCAGCGCTCCATCTCGGTGGAGTCGCCGTCGGTGAACGCGACCCACGCGGCTGAGAGGGCCAGCGACGGGCGGGCCGCGATCTCGCTGGGTGAGAAGGCCTCCAGCCACCGTTGCACCGTCGCGGTGCGCCCGATCCCGATGTAGTGCGCCACGTTGGCCCAGACGAGATCTGCGACACGATCGGTGTCGCCCGAGGCCCGGGCGTGCTCGATGGCACCGTCGATGTCGCCCTGCGACTCGAACCATGCGCTCGCGCGCCGATGCAGCTCGTGCTCCGTGGCCGACTCCCGGCGCCGGAGCTCCGCGAGCAGGAGATCGCGGAAGAGCTGGTGGTAGCGGTACGCGTCGCGGTTGGGGCCGACCCGGTGCACGAACAGGTTCGAGCGTTCGAGCGCGTCGAGCAGCGCGGCGGCGTCGTCGCGTTCGAGCACCGCGTCGCACGCCGAGGCGGTGACCATCTCGAAGATCGCGGAGCGGGTGAGGAAGGTGGCCTGGTCGTCGGTGGTGACGCGCAGCACCTCGTCGAGCAGGTACTCGGCGATGGCGCGATCGTCGGACCCGAGTCGCGCGACGTCGCCGCCGTCGCGCTGCACGAGCGAGCTGAGGTAGAGCCCCGCCGGCCAGCCTTCGGTGCGCGAGACGACCGTGCCCACGTCGCCGGGTCGCAGCGTGGCCCCCGCCGCCCGCAGCAGCGCGGCTGCTTCGCGCTCCGACATCGTGAGGTCGTCGAGGCCGACGTCGAGCACCGCGCGACCGGCGCGCCGCCGTGCGATCGGGAGCTCGGGTGCCCGGCGACCTGCCAGCACCACCGTCGAGCCCGCCGAGGCGTGTTCGAGCAACACCCGGACGACGCGCAGCGCGGCGTCGCTGCGGAGCACGTGCACGTCGTCGAGCATCCAGACGGTCGGCGCCGCGTCGGCCACCACGGCACCGAAGCGAGGCAGCACGACGCGGGCGAGGTCGGCAACCGAGAGCGCGATCGCCTCGAAGTGCTCGGCGCCGAGGGCGGTCGACGCCTCGAGTGCGAAGAGCATGTGCGCCAGGAGTGCCGGCGCGTCGTTGTCGGACTCCGACAGCGAGACCCACGCGGTCGGCCGGGCATCGAGGGTCGCCCACTGCGCGAG
>DASUMF010000193.1:0-2645 GCA_036277835.1 Acidimicrobiia bacterium | reverse complement strand
CGTGGAGATGGACGGCTTCGACCAGAAGCAGGGCGTGATCCTCCTCGCGTCGACGAACCGGCCCGACATCCTCGATCCCGCGTTGCTCCGCCCCGGTCGGTTCGACCGCCAGATCGTCGTCGACCGCCCCGACCTCGAGGGGCGCAAGGCGGTGCTGGCCGTGCACGCGCGGGGCAAGCCGATCGCGCCGGGTGTCGACCTCGACGTGATCGCGCGCCGCACGCCGGGCTTCACCGGTGCCGACCTCGCGAACCTCATGAACGAGGCCGCGCTGCTGGCGGCGCGCCACGATCTCCAGCTCATCGGCCTCCCGCAGCTCGAGGAGGCCATCGACCGCGTGATGGCGGGGCCGGAGCGCCGGAGCCGGCTCATCTCCGACCGCGAGAAGCGCGTCATCGCGTACCACGAGGGCGGCCACGCGCTGGTCGCCCACGCGCTGCCCAACACCGACCCGGTGCACAAGATCTCGATCATCCCGCGGGGCCGGGCGCTCGGGTACACGCTCACGCTCCCCACCGAGGACAAGTTCCTCGTCACCCGCAGCGAGCTCGTCGACGAGCTGGCCATGTTGCTCGGCGGGCGCACCGCCGAGGAGCTGATCTTCGCCGATCCCACCACCGGCGCGCAGAACGACATCGACCGCGCGACCACGATCGCGCGGCAGATGGTCACCGAGTTCGGCATGAGCGACGCGCTGGGTCCGATGCGCTTCGGTCACCCGCAAGGCGAGGTGTTCCTCGGGCGCGACATGACCTCCACCCCCGACTACTCCGACGAGGTCGCCGCGAGCATCGACGTCGAAGTGCGCTCGCTGATCGACGGCGCGCACGCCGCGGCACTCGACGTGCTCACGGAGAACCGCGCGCTGCTCGATCGTCTCGCCGACGAGCTGGTCGAGCACGAGACGCTCGAAGCCACGCGGGTGCAGGAGCTGTTCCGCGACGTCAGGATGTTCGAAGCCGGCGCGCGATCGGGAGCGATGCGCTCCTCCCGCGGCCCGGACCACGCGCCGGTTCCCGGACGATCGGGCGCAGCCGCGGCACGTCCACCGGATCAGCCGCACCGAGGAGGACCTACGTGAGCGACGACGACCACGGTGTGACCGGCGACGATCGAACGGGCGCCGATCGGGAGGTGGCGAAGAAGCGCATCGAAGCCGCGGTGCGCGAGATCCTCGACGCGATCGGCGAAGACTCCGAGCGCGACGGCTTGTTGCGCACGCCGCGCCGCATCGCCGACATGTACATCGACGAGATCTTCACGGGGCTCCACGACGATCCGCCGCGCCACCTGTCCGTCACGTTCGAAGCCGATCACGACGAGATGGTGATGGTCCGCGACATCGCGGTGCAGAGCATGTGTGAGCACCACCTCGTGCCGTTCGCCGGTCGGGCACATGTCGCGTACATCCCGGGTGACGACGGCCGCATCGCCGGGTTGTCGAAGATCGCCCGGCTCGTCGACGGCTTCGCGGCGCGTCCGCAGGTGCAGGAGCGGCTCACCACCCAGATCGCCGACGCGCTCGTGGAGGCGCTCCAACCGACCGGCGTGCTCGTGATGATCGAGGCCGAGCACTTCTGCATGTCGATGCGGGGGGTCAAGAAGCCGGGTGCGCTCACGGTCACCTCGGCGGTCCGGGGCCTCTTCAAGACCAGCGCGGCCACCCGCGCCGAGGCGATGAGCCTCATCACCCACCCCGGCAACCGCCTCTGATCACGTTCTGGCGTCAAAATCGCGCCACATGGGCGCGATATCGACGCCAAAACGAGGTGGGGGCCGCTCCGATACGCTGCGCCGCATGTTCGCCTGGTCGTCGGTGTGCGGTGCCCGCCCTGCGGTGATGGGCATCGTGAACGTCACCCCCGACTCGTTCTCCGACGGGGGCCGCTTCGCAACCGTCGACGCTGCCGTCGAGCACGGGCTGCGGTTGGTCGCCGACGGCGCCGACCTCCTCGACGTGGGTGGCGAGTCGACGCGTCCGGGTGCCGCACCGGTCGGCGCGGCCGAGGAAGCGGCTCGGGTCGTGCCCGTGATCGAGCAGCTGGTCGCCACGGGCGTGCCGGTCAGCGTCGACACCACCAAGGCCGCGGTGGCGGCCGCCGCGCTGGCGGCGGGGGCGTCGGTCGTGAACGACGTGTCGGCCGGGCTCGTCGAGCCGGAGCTGCTCGACGTCGTCGCAGAAGCGGGTGCGGGCTACGTCGCCATGCACATGCGTGGTTCGCCGCGCACCATGCACGAGCACGTGCACTACCTCGACGTCGTCGCCGAGGTGAGCGACCACCTGCTCGAGCGACGCGACGCGGCGTTCGCGGCGGGCATCGCGCGCGACGCGATGTGCGTCGATCCCGGGATCGGCTTCGCCAAGCTCGCGCACCACAACCTCGAAGTGCTCGCGCGGCTCAGCGAGCTCGCCGCGCGGGTCGAGGTGCCGGTGCTCGTCGGCGCGTCACGCAAGGCGTTCCTCGGTGCGGTCCTCGACGACGCCACCGGCGCTTCACGTGACGGCATCAGCGTCGCGCCCGACGACCGCGACGACGCGACGCTCGCCACCGTGGTCTGGTCGATCGACCACGGTGCGTCCGTCGTGCGCGTGCACGCGGTCCGGCCCGCGGCCGAGAGCGTCCGCCTCTGGAGCACCCTGCGCG
>DASUMF010000192.1:0-11019 GCA_036277835.1 Acidimicrobiia bacterium | reverse complement strand
CTGGCCGACCTCGTGGTGGTCAACAAGGCGGACGGCGACCTCGCAGCCGCCGCGAAGACGACCGCCGCGGACTATGCCGCGGCGTTGCACCTCGTTCGGCCGCGCACCTCTGCCTGGTCGCCCCACGTGCTCACCTGCTCGGCGCTGCTCGCGACGGGGATCGCGGAGGTGTGGGCCGCGATCGAGACCTACTGCGACGCGACCGCGTCCGAGCTCACCGAACGCCGTGCCGACCAGGCGCGCGCCTGGATGTGGTCAGAAGTCACAGAGGCTCTGGTCGAGTCGATGCGCGCCGACCCGGTGGTCTCGGACCTTGCAGGTCGCCTCGAAGCCGACGTCGCCGCGGGTGCCGTCACCCCGACCGCAGCCGCACAGGCGGTGCTCCAGGCGTTCCTGCAGGACCCCTGAGCCGCCGACGATCAAGGTTTTCCGCCGATCTTCCGACGTACTCGACGTGATGGGCATGCGGTCGGAAGAGGTGCTGGTGCTGTTGGCACTCGTCGGCCTCGTCGTGCTCGCGGTCGTCGGCATGCGCGTGGTCGGCCGACGCTCCGCGCGCACCGTCGATCGTGTCAACGAGTTGCTCGAGCGCAACGAGGCGCTGTTCCGGGCCATGGTGCGCGACTCCAACGACATCATGGCGGTACTCGACGCGCACGGTCGGTTGGTGTACGCGAGCCCCGCCACCGAGCGCATCCTCGGTCTCGACATCGAGCCGCTCATCGGCACGAGCGTGTTCGACCTCGTCCATCCCGAGGACCGCCACCAGGCGCTCGAGGCGTTCAACATCGTCCTCACACACGGCAAGGGCGCCGAACGCGTCGAGTGTCGCCTGCGACACGCCGACGGCGGCTGGCGCGCCGTCGAGGCGCTCGGCACCAACCTCTTCGACGATCCGTCGGTCGAAGGCCTCGTGATCAGCGCACGCGATCTCACCGATCGCCGCCGCGCCGAGGCCGACTTGCGGGAAGCCCAGGAGCGGTTCCGCAGCGCGTTCGAGCACGCGCCGATCGGCATGGCGCTCGTGTCGCTCGACGGACGCGTGTTCCGTGTGAACCGGGCCCTGGTCGGGATCCTCGGCCGCTCCGAGCACGAGCTCCTACGCGCCGGGATCGACGACCTGAGCCACCCCGACGACCGCGAGGTGGCGCGCCGTTCCATCGAGGGACTGCTCGACAGCGACATCCCGAGCGACCAGCACGAGCAGCGCTTCCTGCACCTCGACGGCCACCCCGTGTGGATGTCGGTGAGCACCTCGCTCGTGCGTGATCTCGACGGTCGTCCTCTCTACTTCGTGTCACAGATGGAGGACATCACCGAACGGAAGGCGAGCGGCGAAGCGCTCGCGCACCAGGCGATCCACGACCCGCTCACCGGACTGCCGAACCGCCTCCTCTTCGTGGAGCGCCTCGGTCGCGAGCTCGCGCGCGCGGCAAAGGAGCACGAGCGGATCGCGGTGCTGTTCCTCGACCTCGACCGGTTCAAGGTGGTCAACGACAGCCTCGGCCACTCGGCCGGTGACCGTCTGCTCGTGTCGGTGGCCGACCGTCTGAGCTCCGCGATGTCACCGACCGACGTCGTCGCGCGCTTCGGCGGCGACGAGTTCGTGGTGCTGAGTCAGAACGTGTCGAGCGAGGAGACGGCGGAGCTCATGGCAGAGCGCCTTGCCGCCGTCATCGCGAAGCCGGTGGCGTTGGTGGAAGGCGAGGTGTTCGTCACCGCCAGCATCGGCATCGCGCTCTCGGAAGGACAGGGCGACACGCCGGAGACGCTGCTGCGCAACGCCGACGCGGCGATGTACCACGCGAAGGAGCTCGGCCGCGATCGTGCCGAGCTGTTCGACCCGCCGACGCATCATCGTGCCGTCGACAACCTGCGCACCGGGAACGCATTGCACCGGGCGTTGGAGCGCGGCGAGCTGCGCGTCCACTACCAGCCCATCCTCGATCTGACATCGATGCGGCTCACGGGCTTCGAGGCGCTGATCCGGTGGCAGCACCCCGAACGGGGTCTCGTCTCGCCGAACGAGTTCATCCCGCTCGCGGAGGAGACGGGGCTCATCGTCCCCATCGGGATGTGGGCGTTGGAGGAAGCCGGTCGCCAGACGGTGCGTTGGCACCGCGCTGCACAACCCGGCTCGCGCATCGCGATCAGCGTGAACCTCTCACCCCGACAGCTCGCGGAGCCCGCGTTGCCGAACGAGGTCGCGCGCGTGCTGTCGGAGACGGGGCTGCATCCCGATTCGCTGTGGCTCGAGATCACCGAGAGCACGCTGATGCGCGACACGGAGTCAGCGCTGAGCGCACTGGGGGCGCTGCGCGCGCTCGGCGTGCACCTGTCGGTCGACGACTTCGGCTCCGGCTACTCGTCGCTGGCGTATCTCCAACAGCTCCCCGTCGAAGCGTTGAAGGTGGACCGGTCGTTCATCGCAGGCGTCGGCCAGCGCGCCGACAGCGACGCGATCACGACCGCGATCGTGAGTCTGTCGCGGGCCCTGAACCTCCAGACGGTCGCCGAGGGCATCGAGCGTCCCGACCAGCTCGACGCGTTGCGGCTCATGGGCTGTGAGCTCGGGCAGGGCTTCCTGTTCGGCCCGGCACGCCCGGCCGAGTTCTTCGGTGCCGATCCCGCCGGCTCGCTCCGGGTGCACCGTCGCGCCCACGCCGACGCCTGAGCCTCACGTCGGTTCCGATCGGGTATTGACCCGATTCATACCATTTCGTACACTCTGAGGCAGCACGGCACGACAGCGCGACACGTGACCCGCCCGACGGGGCGAGCCGACGGTCCGACACGCAGCTTCCCCGGTTCGCAGCACCCCACCCTCCCCTCACGCGTCCCGAGGAGCCCCATGCCCTCCACCCTCACGATCCAGCCCTGGCCCGATCCGATCATCGACACCCTCGGGTACGATCCGCGCTCGCGCTACGTCGAGACCTTCTGGCTCCCGACCCTCGGCCCCACCGCGCTGCTGCTCCTCCGCCACCTGGCCGACCGCTTCGATCGGACGTCGGGCAGCGTCGAGCTCACGGTCTCCGACACGTCGCACGCCCTCGGGCTCGGCCAGCGTGACGGCTCCAGCTCGCCGATCGTCCGCACCCTCACCCGCCTCGCCCAGTTCGAGCTGGCCTGCGACGACGGCGCCGGCACGGTCGCGGTGCGGCGCAACCTCCCACCGGTGAATCGCCGTCACGTGAAGCGCCTGCCCGCCGAGCTCCAGGCCGCGCACGCGGACTGGGCCGACGCGCACCTCGCAGAGGCGCCGCTGGCCACGGCCCGGCGCAACGCGCGGCGGCTCGCGTTCACGCTGCTGGAGCAGGGCGACGGTGCCGATCACGTCGAACGGGTGCTCCACGCCATGGGCTTCCACCCGTCGGTCGCGCACGAGAGCGCCCGGTGGGCCTACGAGCGCCACCGCGCCGCGCTCGACGAAGCCGCGGCGGCGATCACCACGCGCCATCCCGCGGCGTGATCCATCCGTAGAGCCGTTCGTACCCGTCATCGGATCCCGGCCGGTCTCCTCCCACCCCCTCACCGGCCGCGACGAGCGGCGCGCCCTGACCCCCGGGGCGCGCCGCTCACTCTCTTCGGTACCGTTCCGAGCGTGAGTGACCAACTCGACCGCATCGCGACGTGGCTGCGCGACGCACAGCAGATCGTCGTCCTCACCGGTGCAGGCATCTCGACGGAGTCGGGCATCCCCGACTTCCGCGGTCCGAACGGCGTGTGGACGAAGGACCCGGCGGCGGAGAAGCGCGCCACCATCCAGCACTACGTCGCCGACCCGGAGCATCGCAGGCAGGTGTGGCGCAACCGCGCGAACGGTGAGGTGTTCCACGGCGCGCCGAACGCCGGGCATCTCGCGTTCGCCGAGCTCGAACGAAAGGCCGCACTGCACACGCTCGTCACGCAGAACGTCGACGGCCTGCACCAGGCGGCGGGATCGACACCGGAGCGCATCATCGAGATCCACGGCAACGTGCACGCGGTGAAGTGCCTCTCGTGCGGATGGCGCGGGCCGATGGACGAGACCCTCGAACGCGTGCGTGCCGGCGAGGACGATCCCGCGTGCCGCGCCTGCGGCGGGATGTTGAAGTCCGCGACCATCTCGTTCGGCGAGAGCCTCGTCCCCGACGACCTCGAACGCGCGCAGCAGGCCGCGGCGGGCGCCGACGTGTTCATCGCCGCCGGCACGTCGCTCGGCGTGTACCCCGCCGCCGCGCTCCCCGAGATCGCCATGCAGTCGGGCGCGACGCTCGTGATCCTCAACGCGGAGGACACGCCGTTCGACCGCTACGCCGACGCGGTCGTGCGCGAGCAGCTCGGCGTGGTGCTCCCCGACATCGTGGCGCGCATCTGAGTTTCGCGGTCGGATCCGAGCGCGCGCCCGCGATATGGCACCATGTGCCAAGGGCCGACCGGCGGCTCACGAGCAGACGGGGGCGATCGAATGGGTGCAGAGCTCTTTCGCTACGACGGCAAGCGGGTGCTGGTGGTCGGCGGCGCGACCGGGATGGGGGCGGCGGCAGCCAAGCTCGCCACGGAGCTCGGTGGCGAGGTGACGGTGCTCGACATCGTCGACGTCGACTACCCGGCGAAGGCGCTGCACGTCGATCTGTCCGACAAGGCGAGCGTCGACGCGGTGCTCGGCCAGCTCGACGGGCCGTTCGAAGCCGTCTTCTCGTGCGCGGGCATCGCCGACGGCCCGCCGATCATGAAGATCAACTTCATCTCGCAGCGCCACATCATCGACACGTTGGCCGCCGACGGCCGGATCACGCGCGGCAGCGCGGTGGCGATGATCTCGTCGATCGGCGGCGCCGGCTGGCAGCCGCAGATCCCCCAGGCCCTCGAGTTCCTCGCCAACGACACCTGGGAGGGCATGGAGCGCTGGATCGACGCGCACGAAGGCACCAACAACTACGTGTTCTCGAAGGTCGCGATGAACACCTACGTCGCGTACACCGCGTTCGCGTTCGCGCAGCAAGGCATGCGGATCAACGCGGTCGCTCCGGGCGGCACCGACACGCCGTTGGCGCGCAAGAACCCCGACACGTGGCTCCCGTTCCAGGGCGACTACCGGGAGGCGACCGGGCTGCCCCATCTCACGCCCGAGCAGATGGGGAACACGGTCGCGTTCCTCTGCATGGACGCGGCGTCAGGGATCAACGGCACCGTGGTCACGGTGGACGACGGCTACGTGCCCTCCGCGCTCACCGGATCGTTCGACGCGCCGATCCTGAAGATGATGCTCGGCATCTGAGCCGGAGTCACGTGCGCGACGCGGCCACCTCGATCGCGTCGAGCACACGCGTGGGAGTGATCGGGAACTGGGCGACGTGCGCGCCGACCAGCGCGAGCGCGTCGTTCACCGCATTGGCGACGGCGGCGGGTGACACGATCGCGCCGCCTTCACCCATCCCCTTGTATCCGCCCAGGCTGTTCGACGGCGTCTCGACGTGGCCGTACTCGAGCACCGGCACCTCGGACGCGGTCGGGATCAGATAGTCGAGGAACGTCGTGGCGAGCGGGTTCCCGTCGTCGTCGTAGGCCATCTCCTCGTAGAGCGCACCGCCGATGCCCTGCGCGACCCCGCCTGCGATCTGACCCTCGACGACCATCGGGTTGATCATCACGCCGCAGTCCTCGCTCACGATGTAGCGCAGGAGCGTGACGACGCCCGTCTCGGGGTCGACCTCGCACGTGCAGACGTGCGTTGCGTTCGACCACGTGAAGGGCGACGGCGGTGAGAACCGGCTCGAGGCTTCGAGACCCGCCTCGAGGCCGGGCGGCATCATCGCGGCGTTGAGGTATGCGGTGCCCGCGAGCTCGGCGAACGTGAGGGCGCGGCTCGGCGTGCCCCGCACCGACACCCTGGAGTCGGCCACCTCGAGGTCTTCGGGCGCCGCTTCGAGCAGGTGCGCGGCGACCGAGACGATCTTCTCGCGCAGCGTCGTGGCCGCGGTCTGCGCCGCGCCACCCGCGATCACGGCGCTCCGGCTGCCGCCCGTGCCCGGACCGTACGGCGCGTCGCCGCCCTGGCGCAGCACCACGTCGTCGATGTCGCAGCCGAGATGCTCGGCCACGACCTGCGGGATCGTCGTCTCCAGGCTGTGGCCATGGCTCCCGGTGCCCATGAGCACCTCGACCTTGCCCGACACGTCGATCCGCACGATCGCCTGCTCGGTCGCGTACGGACCCATCCCCACCGCCGAGGGCTCGATGCTGCCCGACACGCCGACGCCGAGCAGGCGACCGTCGGCACGTGCCGTCGCCTGCTCGGCGCGGAACGCGTCCCGGTCGAGGATCTCGACCGCCTGTTCGAGCGTCTCCTCGGGCGTGACGATGTCGTACAACATGCCGCTCGTCATCGCGTACGGAAGATCCGACTGGTGGATCACGTTGCGGCGGCGCAGCTCGATCGGATCCATCCCGATCTCGCGCGCGACCTCGTCGACCATCTGCTCGCGCGCGATCGTCTCGATCGCCCATGGTCCGCGGAACGGGGCCTTGCCGCACGTGTTCGTGAACACGGTCGTGCACGAGAAGCCCGTCTTCGCGATGCGGTACGGGCCCGTCATCATCAACATGACGAGCATCCCGCCCGCGGCGGTGCCACCACCCGGCGGGTACGACCCGACCCCTTCGATCAGGTCGAAGACGAGCGCCTGGAAGTGTCCCTCGGCGTCGACGGCCATCGTGAGCGTGGCCACGTCGTGGCGGGCCTGGTTGGCCGCGATCAGGTTCTCGCGGCGATCCTCGATCCACTTCACCGGCGCGCGGAGCAACTTGGCCGCGAGCACCACTCCTGCTTCCTCGCGCGTCGGGTACATCTTCTGCCCGAAGCCACCACCGACATCACCGAACTCGATGCGCACCTGGTGCTCACCGACCCCGGTGACACGCGACGCGAACGCCTTGAGCTCGCCCGGACTCTGCGTGGACGGCCACACCCGCAGCTCGCCGCCGTACTCGTCGTAGGTCGCGACGATGCCGCGGCCTTCCATCGGTACGTTCGTGGTGCGCGCCATCGCGAAGGTGCGCGTGACGACGTGCGCGGCATTGTCGAGGATCTCCTGCAACTCGGGATCGGGCATCGCAAGCTGGGCCAGCGCGTTGGTGCCGAGCTCCGGGTGCACGAGCGGCGCGCCGTCGGCCAGCGCGGCCTCGACGGTCGCGACCGCGTCGGTCGGCTCGATGTCGACGTCGATGAGGTCGCACGCGTCCTCCGCGATGTAGCGACTCGTAGCCACCACCATCGCGATCGGGTCACCGACGAAGCGGACGTCGTCGGCTGCCAGCAGCAGGAGCGGTGGCCCGAACGGCGGTGCGCCGCCCGCACTGGCGTGGATCGGTCCGCTCACGTCGTTCATGTCGGCCGCGGTGTAGACCGCCCGCACGCCCGGGAGCGCGGCGGCGGCCGACGTGTCGATGCTGCGGATCGTCCCCGCGGCCACGTGGCTGCGCAGGAACGCGACGTGCAGCATCCCGGGGAGCGAGACGTCGTCGGCGTAGCGCCCTTGGCCCGCGAGCAGCCGCGGGTCTTCCTTGCGCCGCACCGACTGACCCACGAAGCGAGCTGCGGTCGTCATGCCGCACCTGCGTTCATCGCGTCGACCTTCATCGCGTCGACGGCGAGCCGGGCCGCCTTGACGATGCCCTGGTAGCCCGTGCAGCGGCAGAGGTTCCCACTCAGCGCGTCGCGCAGGTCGTCGTCGGTCGGGTCGGGGTGCTCGTCGAGGTACGCGGTGAGCGACACCACGAACCCGGGCGTGCAGAACCCGCACTGCAATCCGTGCGCCTCGCGGAACGCCTCCTGCACGGGGCTCAGCGAGCCGTCGCCAGGTGTGATCCCCTCGATGGTCGTCACCTCGCTGCCGACGGCCTGCACCGCGAACATGAGGCACGAGCGCACCGCATCGCCGTCGACGATCACCGTGCACGCGCCGCACACGCCGTGCTCGCACGCGAGGTGCGTGCCGGTGAGATGGCACTCGTCGCGCAGTGCATCGGCGAGCGTGGTGCGATCCTCGACCCGCACCCGATGCGACTCACCGTTCACGCGGAGCTCGATCAGACGATCAGGCACCGGTCGCCTCCTCCTTGGCTCGTTCGATCGCGCGCCGCACGACGACGCCGGCGACCTTCGTGCGATACGCCGCGCTCGCGTGGAGATCGTCGATCGGGTCGATCGTGTCGACGGCCCGCGCCGCGGCCTCCGCGGCGTCGCCGCCCTGGGTGAGCACGGCCTCCGCTTCCGACGCGCGCACCGGGGTGTCGCCGACACCGAACAACGCGATGGCGGCACGTTCCACCCCGCCGTCGCCGAGCGCGATCGCGCACACGGCACCGACGAGGGCGAAGTCGCCCGCTCGGCGCGCCACCTCCTCGACCGCCGCACCGCAGCGGCCACTCCACACCGGGAACCGCACGGCCGTGAGCAGCTCGTGAGGTTCGAGGGCGGTGGTCCACGTGCCCTGGAAGAAGTCGCCGGCGGGCACCTCGCGCGTCGATCCCCGGGAGGCGATCTCCATCACGGCGTCGAGCGCCACCGCGACCGCCGGCTGCTCTGCTGCCGGATCGGCGTGCGCCACGGCGCCGCCCAGGGTGCCGCGGTTGCGGATCTGGAAGTGCCCGACGTTGGCCGTCGCGCGTGCGAGCAGCGGCACCGCGCGCGCCACCTCGTCGCTCTGCTCGACGGCGCGGTGACGCGTGGTGGCCCCGATCCGGAGTTCGCCGCCGTGTGCCTCGACGCCGGCGAGTGCGGGCACCCGGTTGACGTCGACGAGGTGCTCGAAGCGCGTGAGGCGCAGTGCGAGCATCGGCACCAGGCTCTGGCCGCCGGCGAGCACCTTCACCTCGTCGCCGTGC
Organism: Acidimicrobiia bacterium; assembly: GCA_036277835.1. Taxonomy (GTDB): domain Bacteria; phylum Actinomycetota; class Acidimicrobiia; order IMCC26256; family DASPTH01; genus DASUMF01. Next base: position 2,148 of record DASUMF010000192.1, on the reverse strand, counting down.
TCGGCGAGGAGCGCGACCACGTCGTCGACCGCTTCGGGCGCGTGGAGCTCGAATGCGGCCGGCTTCACGACCGAGTCGTCGGTGACGACATCTGACCCCCTGGACGGACTCGACTCGTGGGCGCTGGCGTGTTGGGTCCCGCGTGCACGCCCGGGCGAAAAATGGCAGCATATGCCAGACCTTCGACTCGGAGCCGGGAAGTCCCAGGCCCGGGCACTCACCCTTGGGGGCACCATGACACGCGCGATCGTGATCTCGACCGACTGCCACGCGTCGGCCGCGCCGCAGCAGAGCTTGGGAACTGCGATCGCGCCCCAGGACGCGGGCGAAGGCGTCACGCTGATCAGCGGTTTCCTGCACAGCGCACGCGCGTACACCGAGTACTTCGACCCCGAGTACCGCGCCGCGTTCGAGTCGCACCTCGACATGGTCGAGCAAGCCGCGTCGTCGCTGATGATCCCCGACATCGGCGGCAAGGAGGACGTGCTGCGCCGCCAGGTCGAGGAGCGCGAGGAGTTCATCCACGAGCACATCGGTGAGACCGGACGCCCGGCCGGCGACTGGGATCCCGAACGCCGGATCAAGGAGCTCGAGGCCGACGGCGTCGTCGGCGACGTGATCTTCCCCAACGGAGGCCCCGTGCTGGGCCTGCAGGGCGCAGGTAACGAGCTGAAGTACGCCGCCGAGCGCGCGTACAACCGGTGGCTCGCCGACTTCTGCGCCGTCAACCCGGGGCGCCACGCGGGCGTCGGCGTCCTGTCGGTCGACGACGTCGACCGCGCGGTCGAGACGGTGCGCTGGCTCCGCGAGGATCTCGGCCTCTTCGGCGGGATCGTGCTGCCGAACGACGCGGCCGGCCACGCGTACAGCGACGAGCGCTACGACCCGCTGTGGGCAGCCTGCGCGGAGTACGAGATGGTCGTGAACATCCACGGATCGCCGGAGGGCATGCCCCAGTACCCCGCACGCGGCTTCGCCGACATCTGGGCGCACGAGATCGGCTTCTACTGCCACCGTCCGTTCTGGTGGCTGCTGTGGTCGGGCGTGTTCGAGCGCAACCCCACGCTCAAGTTCGCGATCGTCGAGCAGGGTGCAGCGTGGATCCCCGAGATGCTCCACCAGTGGGACGAGCGCGTGAAGCACGCCAAGACGAGCGACGTGGGCAAGGAGCTGCGCCTGCTCCCGAGCGAGTACTTCGCGCGGCAGTGCTTCGCCAATTGGGCGATCGAGAACAGCTCGTCGACGCTCGAGGACATCGAGCGGGGCGACGCGACCGTCATCGCGGCGACGCGCCACGAGGTGGAGCTGCGCTACGAGATCGGCGTCGACTCGATGGTGTGGGGCAACGACTTCCCGCACGCGGAGTCCACCTGGCCGCACAGCATGGCGCTCCTCGAGCGCGTCGTCGACGGCGTGCCGAAGGACGAGGTGGCGAAGATGGTCGGGCTCAACGCGGCGCGCTGCTACGGCTTCGACCTCGACGTCCTCGCCCCGATCGCCGAACGCGTGGGTCCCGACATCCTCTGACGGGGCTCGGCGGAAGTCGGAACCGCGCGAGCCTTGGGGAATCCCGACCTCTGAGGTAGGATTTCTGCATGGCCAGCTACCGCGAACTGCTCTCCCAGGCGAAGGGACGGATCTCCGAGATCACGCCCGAAGATGCGGAGTCCCGACTCGGCACCGCGACGTTCCTCGACGTACGAGAGCAGGACGAGCACGACCAGGGCACCATCCCCGGCTCGCTGTTCATCCCCCGCGGTCACCTCGAGGCGCAGGCCGAGGCGAAGCTCGGGCCGAAGGACACGCCGCTCGTCGTGTACTGCGCCGGCGGCAACCGCTCCGTGTTCGCGACCGAGACGCTCGAGCAGCTCGGCTACACCGACGTCGTGTCGATGGCCGGCGGGTTCGGACGCTGGAAGAACGAGGGCCGCGACTGGATCACGCCCGCGTCACTCGACGCCGAGCAGCGCAACCGGTACGGCCGCCACATCCTCCTCCCGGAGGTCGGCGAAGCGGGCCAGCAGAAGCTCCTCGAGAGCAAGGTGCTCCTGCTCGGTGCGGGTGGCCTCGGGTCGCCGGCGGCGCTGTACCTCGCCGCGGCCGGCGTCTGCACGCTCGGGATCGTCGACATGGACGTGGTCGACGCGT